>JAJUHH010000013.1 GCA_029267975.1 Clostridiales bacterium | reverse complement strand
ACCAGGCAGCCATCAAAAAGGAAAGCTGAGTTTGAACAGGCAGAAACGCCACTGGATATATTAAATTTTATATGATGTTTTATTTGTATTAATGTATTAGAAAATGTATTAGAAGCTAGCTGAATGCGAGGTGTTTCATGGTTGAAAGTAAAAAAGAATAAGTATGATATCGCGATGGAAATTGTATGCTTAATCTTACTATTCGGGGTTTTGATTTACTTACTAATAAACTGGAACAACATACCAGATCAAATTCCGGGTCATTATAATGCGATGGGTGAGGTTGATCGGATGGGAAGCAAGAAAGAATTACTAGTGCTTCCTGTCATTAGCTGGCTCATGTACTTAGGAATGACCATAATAGGGCATTTTCCACAGGTTTGGAATACAGGGGTTAAAGTGACCGAGGAAAATAAGGAAGGCGTATATCGGATTCTGAAAAATATGTTAAACACCCTGAAATTAATCATGGTAGCGGTTTTTGTGTATTTAACAGTAAATTCATCTCAGGCAATCTCCTTATCCGTCTGGTTTCTTCCTGTATTTTTAATTGTGATGTTTGGTTCGCTTATCTATTTTATTATCAAATTAGTCAAGGTCAAATAAATACTCTTTTTATCCAAGTTGAATAAACTCCAGAATTTTACCAATACTGTAATCTTAGGAAGGTGATAGATTATGGATATAAAAGATATTAAAGACTATTGCATAGCCGATATATCAAGCGAAGATATTAATCATATCTCCGAGTTAGAAAAAGCAATTAGCTCCAAAACAAATAAGGATATTGTTCTAATTGCATATCAGGCGAATGAGGATGCCAAGAAATAGTACTTGGCTCCTTACATAACTCAGGGTTTCCAGTCAGAAAGCTGATTAAAGCAACATTTTTATCTGATCATGAGCATGAGGATCCTTATATATTCCTTACTCTCCTCTTTAATATAATCAGGCCGCCATTTGGCGGCTTGCTTTGTTATTGCGGAAACAAGGATTTATCTGTTGCATCATATGAAAAATAATGTAAAATGATATTAAAGGTTTTTTGAGGTGAGCGAATGAACGGATTTCATGCCAATAAAAAATATGAGTCATACAAGATCCCCGGACAGCAGCAATTTAAATTAGATGGTGCTGCACTTGAACTGCCTCAAACAAAATCCACCCAACCCCTTTCTCCCAAACCCATTTCACTTGATGAAGGTTTATTTTATGAAATTGAATATGACTCCTCTCCTTTCCCGGGGGTTGGCAAATATGTGTTGAAGCCGCAAACAATAAAAGAACCTGAAAGGGACGAAAAGCGGGAGCTCTTCGGCAAGATGAGAGAGATTGCCAGGACATATCGGACCGGCTATGACAACTCGAGATTTTTTGATCTGAGAGTTCAGCATAATAATGCGATCATCTTTTATAAGCAAGCCGTGTTTATGAAGGATTTTACTGATGATTATGATGGACATATGCAATTTTCGCAGTACTTTCCCAATTATAATATTATGGAATATGAGCAGCTTAGGACCTATTTTACCTGGCGGACAGAGGTTAGAAAAGGGAATGTCGCTGATGTCTCCGTGTCCTATGCTTTTCTATATATTTATGAGCTGTTAGCAAATATCGGCGTAAAGGACCCAGAAGATGGTCTTGATCAACTTCTGTTCTTCTGGAAGTCTTTCAGGGTATATAATAAATTTATTGATAAATATGTTATCAAATGGCTGAAGGATTACCATATCTACTACCAGCTCCCACATTCTTTTAAGGAGTTTATTGATAAAAACAATCTGGCAGGCCACTATCCTAATATGGTAGACACCGAGGACAACTTCGACTTGTTCTGCTCTATCTCTAAATATGATATAAGAAAATCTGCCTTCTTTACCAAGGATAATGAGAAGCTGATCAAGGATTGCTTTTCTTTCCTTATTGATACACTCAGACAAACTTTTGTTGAGAAGGGAATCCGTTTTGAGGAAGCAGTATTTCAACCGACGAAGAAAATGATCGAATGGAAGCCCTTTAAGGATGCCTTATTTTATCCATGGTTAAAGCAGGCGGACAGGCAGATCGTATTATCTGCAAATGAAATTTACCTTTGCCGCAATAATAAGTGGGCTTTCAGTACGGTTATCAGTTCCGAGAACGGCCGACAACTCATGGGATACATTATGAAGCAGATGGAGGCAGCTTTAAGAAAACTTACCAACTATAAGTTTAAGCTCACAGCAAATATAGATACAGTCAAACATGAAGCCGTCAGTATATTAAATAAAGCAGGTTTATCTCTTGAAGTGATGATAAATAATACGGTCGCCCAGTTCTATAAGGAAGCTACCAAAACTGTCGTAGTGGTGGATCCGGAAGCCCTGTCCCGAATCAGGCAGGAAGCTCTGGTCACACAGGAAAAATTAATCGTACCGGAGCAGGACAAGCTCTTTGATCCGGTCATCCCTATCATAGAACAGCATGAACAAGCATTTAAGACTATGAGGGACATAGAACAGCATGATCAGGCATTTACGACTATGAGAGAAGAGCCTTCTATGCATACGATTTCCCCTGCCCCCTCTCCTACTCCCCTGTCCAATGCTTGGGAGAGTTTAAAAAACACATTAAGCAAAATAGAACTGGGTGCATTATCCCTGGTGCTGCAGGGGGATATAGAGTTAAAGAAATACGCTGATGAGTGCGGCATCATGCTGGAGGTTCTTGTTGATGGAATCAATGAAAAAGCAATGGATACCATAGGCGATAATCTTCTCGATGATGAAATGCTTATATACGATGATTATATAGAACAAGTAAAGGAATTGATACAATGGTAAGTCAAGTACCCAACAGAATAGCAAATATCTTAATAAATGCCTTGAAAGGCGGAGTTGTGCCAAGAGTAGGCCTGGAATACATCACCGTAGGCCGGACTCAGGAGATTGAAGCCATACTGCACGATGTCCAGATGATTGAAGAAGGCGGCGCATCCTTCCGTTTTATTGTTGGCAAATACGGCAGCGGAAAGAGCTTTCTCCTGCAGACCATCCGCAATTACGCCACAGCCAAGGGCTTTGTAGTGGTAGATGCCGATCTCTCGCCAGAACGACGCTTCGCCGGCACCAAAGGCCAGGGTTTGGCTACCTATAAGGAGCTGATCCAGAACCTTTCTACCAAATCCAAACCCGACGGTGGTGCGCTTCCCTTAATACTTGAAAAATGGATCTCCGGTATTCAGGCAAGTGTTAAGGCTCAGCCTAATGTGAGGGAAGACGAATTTGACGATATGGTGGAAAGGCAAATCTATGCTGTTGCCAGCTCCCTGGAAGGAATGGTCAACGGATTTGAATTTGCCAAAGCTGTGGTTACCTATTGGAAGGCTTATAAGCAAGACGATGCTGCCTTAAAGTCAAATGTGCTCCGCTGGTTCCGGGGAGAATATTCGACGCGGAAAGAAGCAAAGGAGGATTTGGGAATTAATTTCATAGTCACCGATGAGACTTGGTATGACTTCTTAAAGATATTCGCTGTGTTCCTGGTTGGAGCCGGCTATAAAGGGATGCTTGTACTGATCGACGAGCTGGTTAATATCTTTAAGATACCCAATTCCATCACCAGAGCCAATAACTATGAGAAAATCCTGACCATGTACAATGATGTACTCCAGGGAAAAGCAAGACATATAGGCTTTCTTATGGGTGGAACCCCTCAATGTATTGAGGACAAGTATAAAGGTGTATTCAGCTATGAAGCCTTACGCTCCCGTTTGGCAGAGGGCCACTTTGCTACTGCTGATCTTAAGGACCTTTCTGCCCCCATCATCCGCCTGCAGATGTTATCCCAGGAAGAGATGTATATTCTTGTGGAGAAGCTTTTAAACATACATGCCCAGCTTTATAACTACTCTCCTACTCTGTCCCATGATGATTTGCTCTACTTCTTAACGGTAGAATATAACCGCGTTGGTGCACAGTCGCACATTACACCACGGGAGATCATCCGAGATTTTATCGAGTTGATCAATATCCTGCATCAGAATCCGCATAAGAGTGTGGCTGAGATCTTAGGCAGCAACAGCTTTGAAATGGCCAAGGGTGGGCTATCTGATGAGGACATACATGGGGAATTTCAAGAATTTGAAGTATAGAATTGCTATAGGAATAAGCAAGAATTTGAGGTATCAGGATTATGGATGTATTTAGCAGGCTAGCGCCTTTTATTCAGGACTTTATTTATCAAAATAAGTGGGAAGAATTACGGGGTATTCAGGTTGCAGCCTGCGAGGTTATCTTCGACAGCGACGACAACTTACTCCTGTCGTCGGGAACTGCTTCCGGCAAAACAGAGGCGGCCTTTCTGCCAGTGCTTACGGAACTTTATAATAAGCCCTCAAGCTCGGTGGGAATTTTGTATATATCGCCTCTAAAGGCTTTGATCAATGATCAGTTTAAACGGCTGGAGCAGTTACTGATCGATTCCAACATCCCTGTCACCAAATGGCACGGCGATGCTTCACAGACCCAAAAGAACAAGCTTGTTAAAAATCCGGAAGGATTATTACAAATCACACCGGAGTCCTTAGAAAGCCTGATCACCAACAAGCGTGGTGCCTGCCTGTCCATGTTCTCAGATTTATGCTTTATTATCATTGATGAAGTCCACTATTTCATGCGGGATGTCCGTGGTTTGCAGCTGCTTTGTGTACTTGAACGACTGAAACAGCTGACGGGTGTCAATCCCCGACGGATTGGTTTATCTGCTACTTTAGGCGATGTTTCTCTGGCGCAAAATTGGTTAAATACCGGTACCGGTAGGCAATGTGCTGCTCCTATTACAGAGGAGGGAAAAAAGCGTGTCAGGCTTCATATCGAACGCTTTGTCAATTATGCCGAAGAACGTGACCTTGTAGAAAGGGACGGAAGCGGTAATGTTGTCAAGGTCAACACTGGGGATATGGGTGACCGGGAGCATTATGAGTATCTTTTTAAGCATACCCTGGATAAAAAGACGATCATCTTCACCAATAGCCGGGAGGAGACTGAATATATCATGGCTCATTTGCGTGAGATTGCCCTGCAACATAAGGCACCTGATGTTTACCGGGTACATCATGGTAATGTCTCTGCTTTACTGCGGGAAAATACTGAGGATGAGATGAAATCCTCTGATGAAAAGATTGTAACCGGTGCCACTGTGACACTGGAGCTGGGAATTGACATAGGTTCCCTTGACCAGGCCGTTCAGGTTGGGGCCCCTCTCAATGTCTCCAGCTTTGCCCAGCGTTTAGGCCGGTGCGGCAGACGCGGACAGATTCCCCAACTGCTATTTACCTTTGTGGAAAGTATAAGGATAAATTCCGCAGATATCCTGGGCCCAATCAATTGGGAATTTATACGGACCATTGCAATCATTGAGCTTTACCTACGGGATCACTGGATCGAGCCGATCCCCCCGCAAGATCATGCCTATAATCTTCTGTACCACCAGACCATGAGCATCTTAAAGAGTAACGGGGAGATGTCTGCAGCAGGTCTTGCCCAGGCGGTCCTGACCCTGGGCTGCTTTAAGAACATATCCCAAGAAGATTATAAGCGGCTGCTCTCCCACATGATCAACATAGACCATCTGCAGCGCACCGAGCATGGCGGCCTGATAATCGGACGGGAAGGGGAAAAGATCGTCAACAGCCACAAGTTCCTGACTGTATTCCTTGCACCGGAATATCTGCTGGTGAAAGACGAGAACCGCACCATTGGTACAGTGGATAAAGTCTACCCGGTTGGTACCCGTTTTGCATTGGCAGGTATGGCCTGGGAGACGGTAGATGTAAATGTAAAATCCAAGGTTATCTTTGTAAAAAGGGTACCGGGAATATCGGTTGTAGACTGGAATGTAGACTTTAATGCCGAACTTCATACTGTTCTTGTCCGTAAGATACGCAGTGTTCTGAAGGAGAATAATGCTTATCCTTATTTAAGCGACCGCTGCCAGGATCGATTGGCCGAAATTCAGTATATTGCCCGTAACAGCGGCATACTGGACAATTTGGTAACCCCACTTGCGGATAAAAAATACGCTATCTTTCCCTGGGTAGGGACGAGACAGTTAATGACCTTAAACTATGCCTTACGGCACAGAAAGATAAAAAGTAAGCTTCCCTGGATCACCTGTGTTTATCTTGAGGTGGTTTTTGATGGGACCAAGGAGGAGCTGGAGAAGATCATCTATGATATCCTTCATAGTGACCTGGACCTTTATGCCTTACCCTTGCCCGACAAGGTGCAGATCGAAGGAAAGTATAATGAGTTCGTTCCGCTTGATCTCCTACGAAAGCAGTTTATTGAAGATTATCTTGATTTTGAAGGGCTTAAAAATGCTATTATATTCTAAAAAACTTACTGCTGAAAGTTTATAGATATATATTTTTTTCTTACGATTCACATAGCAAACAGGCTGGGTTTTTGACCCAGCCTGAACTATTTCTATTCTTATTGTTACACTTCTATAGCACCTGCGTAATAAATCCTTAGAACCTTATTCAGTCCTGCTATCTTTGCTGATTTTTTGGCTCGCCTTCTCATAGCCTGCTTTTCTAGCCTGGATAAGGTAACCTACACGATCTCCTGTTTTAGAGCATCGATAATATTCTTCTTCTTCATCTTTGCACCGGAATAAAGCATTGCTAAACCTACAATCACAAACACTGCCACAATCGCCATTACTACACTAGCCCAAGGAACCGTAAAGGTAAATTCAAAATTAGATTTTAACAGGCTATAGATCAGATACATAGCTGCAAAACTAATGGGCAAGCCATAAACCAGTGCCTTTATTCCATAAAAGATGCTTTCGAAGTTCAACATTTTATTAAAGCTCTTGGGTGTGATACCAACAGATTTAAGCATGGCAAATTCTCTTTTTCTTAAGGCAATGCTGGTTGAAATGGTATTGATAATGTTGGCTATGCAAATAGCAGTTATTAATAGAATGAAAGCATAGGTGAATACTGAAATAAGAAGTAACGCTTGCTCCTCTTGCTGCTTATAATAATATACATTATAGATATTTAGATTACTTACCCCAACTTCATTCTGTATCTCTTCCAGTTTTTCCTGTAGTTCCAAGGGTTTTTCTGAGTTGTAATATACTGCGGTGTAGATTCCCAGTTCTTTTTCCTCCGCTCCTTTACACAGAAGATCAAATGAGGACTGAGACATAATCATATAAAATGCCGGTATATTCCCATAAGGCATTAAACCCATGGGTCTTTGATCGGTTAAGCCGACGATTTTCACTGGGGGCAGCACTGTCCCTTCCTGTTCTCCATCATAAGATGAAGATAAATCCAGATATCTTCCTAGCTCTATTTTGATGCTTTTTGCTTCTACATATTTATCTGCTTCATAATCCTTATATAAAATTGTATCAATGACTATGGCTGTGGGTTCCGCCAGGGAGTTTAACTGATGAAACTCTACACCGACCCCCTTGGCATATTCCTCCAGCGTAGTTTCATCTAATACCCTAATCAGCACCTCATAAGGATACTTTCCATCCTCAGTAAGCATGTTCTCATCCATCGTGAGATAGTCGGCAATTGCTTCCTCCTCCAGCATGGACCAAGCCCCAGCGCTGGTAATTACAGCACAATGCTCATAATTATCTATGGTAATAAGTCTTTCAAGGATCTTCTCTCTTTCCTGCTTATTCTCCGTGGTAATCATAGCTCGGACGTCGAAATTAATGCCATCCTGGGTCATAACAAGGGACTTCTTCATATATAAGGTAAAGGCTGAAACTACCAGGAATAAGACCATACTTATTACTAAGGAGAAGACGGTTGCCTTGTATCTGCCTTTATTTCTTTTCAGATTTTTTAGTCCCAAATCTCCCTCCATGCCAAAAAGTATGCGAGTAAGTCCAAGGGTACGAACTTGTTTTTGCGTTATTTTATAATCCATGGTTTGTCTTATGGCATCTATGGCAGAGACATTAGAGGCTCTGCGTGCAGGAATATAAGTAGATATTAATATTGTAATAACAGATACCAGAATAGAGGTTATGAGGGAAGAAGGATAGATGAGTAATCGAAATCCTATCGTAGTATCTAATACTCTAAAAATAATTGGATTAATAAAATAATAGGTAATTCCGAGACCTGCATAGCCCGACAAGATACCGATTGGAATACTTATGCTTCCGATGACTGCTCCTTCAAAGAAAACAGAATTTCGTTTCTGCCTTCTGGTTGCTCCTACGCTGGACAACATACCCAGATATCTGGAACGTTCCGATACCGATATGGCAAAAGCATTATAAATCAGGGAAATAGAGCCTATGACTATAATGATCATAATAATTGCACTTAAACCATAAATCATATATTTTACTCCATCATCCTTGATCACACCATAATAGCGCAAAAGACTATTATTAAAATGAGCTTCTCCCAGACCATACTTTTCACTAATCTTATTTGCTTTATCAAACAGCTTATTATTAATCTTCTTAAAAATAACAGACGCGTCAAAGGTCTCTTGGGAACTGATCTGATCCTTATTGATATATGACAATACCGTATATCCCGGAGACCAGGTATATTCCCATTCTGGTCTTTCAATAATGCCCACAATCGTGTAAGTTTTACTTTCCTTCTCCTTTAGGTACTCTGAAGTAGTATCCTCCTCCCATTGCAGGGGTACATTCTGAGTCAGGATTACCTCCTCCCCGGAATCCTCCTGCACTGCTATTCTATCTCCAATCGATAGCTTAAGGGTATCTCCTATTTGAATATCTGCTTTTGCACTATCTATGATAGCTTTTGAGATAACAAGCTCATCATTCGCTTGTGGTAATCTTCCCTCGATTAGATCAATGGGAAACTTTTCATAGCCTTCCTTACTGAATTCTTTTACAAACAGATAAGGCTTATTATTACTCTTACTTCCCTCCAGATAGGAATAGCCCAGATCTCTACTTAAGATCTCTGTTTTTATGTCCTCTTCCGATACGATCCCTTCTAATTGCTCCAGGTTAACATTGGACCACTTTACATGCCATTCGCCTTCATCAGCAATGTTCTGACGCTGCATTAAATCCATGAAGGTTAAGCCCAGGGTAGCAACAGCGGTAATCATAGCGGATGAAATAATGGTACCAATAATGGTTACCAGAGTCCTCTTCTTATTAAGCTTTAATTGTCTTAGGGTTAGTTTATTCACAATATTCATGGACGGATCACCTCATTTTTCGTAATACGTCCATCTTCGATTGCAATAATTCGATCAGCCTGCAGCGCAATTCTCTCATCATGGGTAATTACAAGCAGGGTTTGCTGATAGGTTCTATTAAACATTTTCAGTAATTCTATAATTTCACTGCTGTTCTTGCTGTCCAAATTACCGGTGGGTTCATCTGCTAGGATAATTGCCGGGTTATTGATTAATGCTCTTCCAATAGAGACTCTTTGCTGTTGCCCCCCTGATAGCTGGTTGGGTAAATGCTTTAATCGGTTTTCCAGATTTAAAGTTTTTACGATATTATTCAAATGCTTTCCGTAAATTTTCTGTTCGTATAATAAGATAGGTAAGGTAATATTCTCTTCAACAGTGAGTACGGGAATCAGATTATAGAATTGATAAACCAGACCAATTTGCCTTCTTCGAAAGATTGCCAGTTGAGTCTCATCTAGCTGGTAAATATCCGTGTTGTCCACATACACCTTTCCGCTGCTGGGTCTGTCCACTCCACCAAGTAAATGTAGTAAGGTAGACTTACCGGAGCCCGATGGACCGATTATGGCCACAAACTCACCCTTCTTAATAGAAAATGATATGTTATCCAGTGCCTTCACCGCTGTTTCTCCAGTCCCATATTGCTTGGACAGATTTTCAACCTTTAATATATCCATAATTACCTCCATGCGTCATTTATTATGAGTATAGTGTAAAAGACCGAAATTACGATCCGGTGACTAGATTATTACAATTTTGTCATAATCCCATATCATTAAATCACGATCTCTTAGCCGAGGTCCTCGGTATATTAAATGGTTTTCTTATAAAATTTGATAAGAAATACTGTTCCCCTACCTTCCTGACTACTTACAGTGATGTTGCCGTTTTGCCTGGATATGATACTTTCAGCCATCGCCAGCCCAATTCCAACACTATCCTCATGAGCATTCTTTCCTTTATAGAAGCGCTTGAATATGAAGAGTAAATCCTCCTTAGCAATACCGCATCCATTATCTGAAATACATATTTCCGTGTAAATCGGATTGTCACAATACATAACCTTAATGGTGCCGCCCACGGGAGTATGTTCAGAGCAATTCTTGACAATATTTAATATTGCTTCGGCGGTCCAGTTCATATCCCCTTCCATAAATACTTCTTTATCCCCTTCTATGATTAGCTTCTGTTCCCTTAGTTCCAGAGGGATCAGTAAAGGCTTTAATGCCTTCCTTAAGAGTTCCTCTACTTGCAGTCTGTTTTTCTTAAATTCAACAGTTCCTGCATCAATTTTTGAAAGCTTCAACAATGAAGTTAATAACCATTCCATTCGTTCTAACTGATGACTAAGATTTCTGATAAACTCTATTCTTTTGTCAGGACTCAGGTCCTTCTTAAGAAGCTCAGTCATAACCATCATTGAAGTTAAGGGAGTCTTTAATTGATGAGAGATATCTGAGATTGCATTGGCCAGCTGTTCCTTCTCGGTTTTCAACTGTTCTGCCTGCCTGGATAGAATTAAGGTAACCTTATATATCTCATTTTTAAGAATACTAAGCTCACCTTCATAATTATCCCGAACATCCAGGGTATATTCTCCGTTATAGATTCGTTTCAGATAAGCAGACAAGGTCCCAATGTCACGGTACCTTTGATTCGTATACAGTATAAATATTCCTATCATGAAGAAGCCTAAGAGGAAAACCAGGACAGCAGCATACTTGTACAGGAACAAGGTGATTATCCCTATTATGCTCAAAAGCAAGACCTGTGTCGCCAGCATTAGCCTGTATTCTTTATTACGCAGCAAATCAATCACCTACCTTATATCCAAGGCCACGAACGGTCTTAATTATGGTCGGTTCCTGAGGATCATCCTCCAGCTTGTCCCGTAACCTCTTAATATATACCGTAAGAGTGTTATCATTGACAAAATCACCTGTCACATCCCATATTCCCTCCAGGAGCTGATTACGAGACAGGACTTGTCCTTCATGATTGGCAAATACTAAAAGAAGCTTGTATTCCAGTGCTGTAAGTACGATCTCCTGCCCATTCTTATAAACCTTTGCATCCAGAGTATTTATCTGAAGGCTACCAAGCTGCATCACGTTCTTGTTGGAGCTATCCTTTTGATAACGCCGCAGGACGGATTTAATTCTCGCACTTAATTCACGTACCCGGAAGGGCTTGGTAATATAATCATCCGCTCCCATCTCCAGCCCCATAACTACATTAACCTCCTCGTCACAAGCTGTTAAAATAATTACCGGGATATCCCATCGTTCCCTTGCAAGCTTACATAGTTCATAACCACTTCCATCTGGCAGAGTGAGATCGAATATACACAGATCAAAGGCCTGCTCCATCAAAGCCCTCTTCCCCCCTGCCACATCCAGGCAATGAATTACTTTGTAACCTTCTTGCTGAAGGGAGTATTCAAGCCCCATAGCAATGGATTTATCATCTTCAACAAATAATATTTTCAAATTATCACCTCATGTTCATGTGCATTAAAATCTTAATTTTGATTAATTTCCTCAGTTTATTAAACTCCTAATATGTGTAAAGGTCTTCAATGTTTCCTTCTGATAGCAGAATTGCATCAAAATATTTAAAGGAAGCCTTATAATAGCATAGCATTAATACTCATAATTTTAAACATTTTTATCCAATGTTTAACCAAAGCAAAGAAGCAAGAGGTATGGCTATCGAACAGCGTGTATTTTGTATAGCATCACTCTTTCAACCACAATTATAAAATAAGGTAAATTTTGTTTATTCCATTCAGTTTATGTGTTATTATAAAGTAGGTCTTATTAAAGAATTTTAGTAAATGATATAAGGAGCTTGTATATGTTTACTGATATTAACACCGCAGTTGATAAATTGCTTAATATGGATCCTGATCCTATCCCCCGTTTTATCCTCTTGAAAGAGTTCAAAGGCTTAAAACCTGAAAGTCGAGAATACCAAAACCTTTATGAGCTGGTATGTAAGCATGATTTTGTTAAGAAATATGAGCAAACGCAGAACGAAAGAGGCTTCTGGAAGCCCTTTCATGGATATACTGAGGGAGTAATCAGAAAATTATTATACTTGGGACTGGACAAGCAGCACCCCTGCCTGAAGCAGGTTTCAGATTATCTTCAAAAGGTTTTAATTGGCGAGGATCAATGGGATCAATATGAGAAGCAGGATAATATATTATGGTGGCCCAACATGTTTGTCCCTCTGGTAAGCTCCGCTATGCTCTCATTAATTGATCCTGATCATCCAGTGATCCAGGAACACAGAACAATATGGGCTGCTATCGCAAAAGAATCCTTTGAAGGCGGTATTTATGACAAGCGTTCTAATATTAATGCGGTAAATAAGTACATAGATTTATGGACAAAGCGGCCAATCCAACCATTTAATTATTATTGTTTATTATTAATGGCCCCTTATAGAAATGAAGCTTATTTAGATGACAATACGGACCGGATGCTGGTTGATTACTGTATGAAAGAAGCTGAAGGCATTATCTATGTATATAATAACAAGCTGTCAGGTTTAGTTCCTATAACAGCTCAAAACAGAGACTGCAGGGATTTTTGGCACTGGATCAGGGCGCTATCTTTGATATCACAATTTCCTGGTTGGTCTCATTATAAGGATAAATATTGTGATTGGATCATATCACAGTCAAATCGTGAGGGGCTTTGGGAATTTCCAAAGAAATTTGACTTTGTACTTTCAAATTCATGGAGAGGTAAAAATAAAATGATTGATAGCTCGATCTATGTACTAAAATTCCTATATCAGCCAAAAGCATTTTAAGTTCCTCAGGCTCCTACCTAAGTACTTCATATATTCCGGATACAATCACTTTCATGATATTGGTTAAAGCCTGACTTGCGCATATCGTTAAAGATCCATCTAACTTTTAGGGGGCACCTCAATAGTTAGATGAGCCTTTTTATGTTCAACAATAGATTTGACCATGCATAACTTAACTTTTGCATAGAACAGAAGCAGAAGTTATAAAATCATAAAATTTTGATTGACTCTCACGTGTCGTGATAGTGTACTATTATATAATAGTACATATTTATATTTTAATCCATATCAAATTTGGAAAATATTACAAGGACGGCACAGTGAAAGATAACAATAAAACAGGTAAAGAAAATGCCGGATTTTCTTTACCTGTTTACTCTTCTGCTTTATCCCTATCCTAGTCTCCTCTTGCAGCCAGCAATATTATATCAGTGGTTACATGTATTTATAGTTCGCCGATTACCTCAGTGCAAGGGCCTTCGTTATATTCAAAAGCTCTTCCTTGGTCATACTTTTCTGATTGGAGGAGATTATATAATAAATTCCGGATTCAATCCAGTTTATTTCCTTCCTTCCATACAATTCTCTATAAAGTACCTCGGAATCACCCAGCATGATTTTCTCGTAATCATGTACCGCAATACCATTCTCATCTGATGTATGAATTAAATCATTGCCATGCCACTTGACCATCCGTACATTAAAAGCCGGCCACCCATCAGAGTCCTCTTTACTGTAATAATCTCCAGCTAAGGAAGCAACCTCTGAGGATACTTCCAAATTCTTAACGATAACATTTTGGTCTGTGGTTTTCGCTTCTTCAAGTATAAGTGCAAAATTTTCGTTTGACATGATCGTATCAAAGGTCACTGTCCCTGTCCGGAACTCATATTTCTGCAGCAGCTCTGGGGCAAAGGAGTAATCCAACTGATTAATGTGATAGGAGTTGAACTGATTAATATCCTCAATCACAAGGGGTTCCTGATAATCTACAACAATATTATCAGGATTATCCTCTTTTACATAGATGGAAACCGCCTCACCAGGAGCAAGGTTAAGGCCCGCCAGTGTTGCATCTACGATATCCTCATAAGATCTACTCTCCTCACTCGTACTGATAGACCAAACGGTATCCCCGTTGGAATTAAAGAAATCTAGATTTTTAATATAGCTTACGATTGTGCTCCCATAAACAATACTGCTGCCTGAGATAGCGATCAGCAAAGCTAAAGTTAGCAACAGCTTTACAGGAACATGATTTCTCCTGGGAAATGGTCGGCTCTCAATCTTTCTATTATGGAAATCAAGATTGTCCGGAAGCTTACTTGTTTGCTGCTCAAAATACATCTTTAAGTCCTTCTCAATATCCATATTCATATTCCTCCTTACTGACATTCTCATATAATGACATAAACTTCTTACGGGCACGTTCATATTTCTTTCGGCAGGTACTTTGGCTGATTTTCATGATATAGGCAATTTCCTCATAGGATTTCTCCTCATAAATACGAAGGACAAGTATGTTCTTCTCTTGAAAGCTCATACGTTGGAACACCTGCTGCATCCGATACTGCAGGTCATTTTCCTTCGCACCTGCAGCATCCCGCTCTTCTATCATAGTTGTTAGCTCCATGTGGTCAAACAGTAAAACTCTCCTTCGCTTTTTCATGTGATTATAGGAAATGTTGCGGGCGATCCGATAAATCCAGGCAGAGAATTTCGTGTCTGATCGATACTGGTGAATTTTATTGAGGGCTGTTAGAAATGTATCCTGTACAATATCCTCAGCGTCCTGAATACTATTGACGATACAGTAGATGTAATGAAACAACTGCTTCTGGTAGCCCTCAATAATCCGATTGAACTCCTGAAGATTCCCCTGCTTTACCAGAGCTATGATTTGCTCCAGCTGCTGGTCATCCATCAAAACAACCTCCTCTCTATGGTAATCTCAGAATTATAATTCCTAACCTTAAAACAATTACAGTGAGCTTTTTGTGACAAAAGAGATAAAACTTTTAAGAATTTTCTTCCAGCTTCTATTGTAATATTATAATTACGGCATGTCCCATAACACAAGCTGTTTTACATGTCAGTGGATACTCTTAGCTAGATGTTCCCATTCCGCGATGAGGAACATATAAATCTGGATTTTTGAATGAAGCGAAGGTGAATATCATGAAGGAATTTTTAAAAAAACACCACAACAAAGCTTTATCCCATGCAGAATAACGATAATGTAATCTATTTCTGCATGGGGTAATAGGTATTACATTATCTGCTTATTCTGCCTTTATTTTTTGTGATTAAAAATAAGGAGCAAAAGCGCTGGGGAGAGAAAAGCGGCTCCCGCAGCTACTACCTGAACAGAAACAATGAAATAAAAATGATGTATAAGGCCGGAAAATCCATATCGGATCTTTCCGATGCATATGGGTTGGCATTTGATACAGTGAAGAAAATTCTTTATAGTTAATTAAAAGCAGGATTCCTATGGTATGACGAAAGTATGCCTTATTGCGAACTTGAACCTCTGGCTGTTGTCTGGTGGGAAAGAAGAAAAGGAATTGCAACTGCTATTCTGCATGAAGCAGCCAATCGGATTAAGCAAATGTTTCCGCAGCGTACAGGAATGTTAGGCGGTAAGCAAACCTTCTATCAGAAGATCGGTTATGAGAAGAAGGCGACTATCCCGGTATATCACTGGGAGCTTGAAGTCTATATTTCCTGGGAAAAAAATCCTACGATAAGAACTATGCAAAGGAAGTATAGCAATTGCTTACATAGCCTGTCACAATCCTGTGCCAGGCTATTTGAATTTATGTCAGGTTCCATACATTGTAACCTTATTTATTCCTTTATCTGATAATCTCCTATCAAACCATAATAATACATCTTATGCAATTCCGGATTACTAGAAATGAATTGAATATACACTGGTACTCTATCCAGACTGTACTGTTTTTCAAACAGGAAACGATCGGCCTGTCGCAAGGCTTGTAACGCAATAGGTATTTCATTATAGAAAATTTTACTTCTTATACCTGCATCCCCTATAATTCCATCACCATCCAAAGTAACGGAGCCGATCAACATAAGTTCTGACTTATTTATCTCCCAGGAAACCTTAACTTCATCTCGTAAGCTAGTAATCATATTATCCGCATAGGTGTTTCCTATAATCACAAAAAGCTCTCCGGTTATATCTGAATGAACGACCGTATATTTTCTTCCTATGAATGGCTCATAGGGCTTTATTACATCACGGTATTGTACAAATACTTTTTGAGGATTGAGCATTTTCATAATCCGATAACCTGAATAGAATTCGTCGCTATATTCTATTCGGATACTTGGATATTGACATAACAAAACGCCAATCAAGATCGACTCTCGTTTAGCAGCTTTGGCAACCGAGCGACAATATTCCTTTATGGACACACTGTGTGTTAGCTGATTGACACAATTTTATCTGATTGCATTGAGAGGAAACAATGATATAATATAGGAAGATCCGTTATGGATTCAAAAAAGGAGGCTGCGATTATGAGGGTAATTATGTATGGTGCTGAGATATGCCCTGATTGTGTGGAAGCGAAAGAAATCCTGTCAAAGAAATCAGATATTGAGCTGGATTATAGAAACATCACCAAATCAACTGCTCTTTTAAAAGAGTTTTTAGCTTATCGCGACCATGAAGAACTGTTTGCTCCGGTTAAAGAACGGGGAGGAATTGGAATTCCATTTTTTATTCTGGAGGATGGAAGGAAAACATTTGAGCTATCGGAATTTACTGAGATCGATGAAATTCCTTCCAGTGAAACAGTTCGCTCCTGTTCCTTAGACGGCAGCAGACAATGTTAACTGACTCTTTCCTGACGATACTGTCATAAAATGCTTTGACCAATCATCGGAAAATTATAAGAGTAGAGGATGCAGATGATTTCCTGGAAAGCCTGAACCTAATTCAGAATTATCTCTATCCTCTACTCATTTCATTAACTGGCTTCCTGCTTGCATTTCGGATCTTCATTCATGCCCTTTTGTGCATCAATAATGGTCTGATAAAGAATGACAATGATACTTTCGATGATCTGCTTCTTTTTATCCTGTAAAGATTTCGAGGAATAGCATATTTCCTGGACCTTATTCAGCCAGGCATTTACCCTGTTTTGATGCCATGACTTAAAAACATCAATACATTCCTGGGGAATTTCTTCAATCCATCGTTCCTCCATATCCTTAAATCCATTCTCTATCAATGCCATGGTTTTATAATAGATGACCTCATTCCCGGAAAGCTTCTCGTTAAGCCCCTCATCAATATGAACCACAACCTTCTTCCATACCTCAAATTTGATCTCCAGAAGGCGTCTCATATGTGAATGCCTTATCACCGGAATCTGGAACTGTATGATATCCTCGATTTCTGTTATATCCTTCTGTATATCCTGTCCACACTGCATCATCTTTGCAAAACCTGGAATTCTGATATAACCAATCAATATCTTTGCAAAGTTTGCAGGAATAGGTACTCCAAGAATGGTTACATGCTCAAGAATACTCATTGCTTCCGTTATAATCAGATAAGCGGCTATGATCTGTGACATCATCGTGGTTTTATAAAAGGTCAAGATGCCTATCTCCAGAAGCCTTACGGTGACAAATGCAGTAGTATAGGTAATCAGCTTTTTTAAAAATCTCAGCAAAACCTTACTGTTAAAATGCTTTAGCTTGATCGCTTTTGCTAAGCCGGTCAAGGTATCAATTATTATTAAAATCAAGAGAATCAGATAAGATATCTTGGCTGCGCCTAGAAATTCCGATATCAGTCCTATTACTCCGGAGACCAAATATATAGCCAGCAAATTATGTGTTCTATTCATATACGCACCTCCATATCTATCACATGTTTCAAAATAAAACATATTATGTATAGTTTAGAATATGCAGGAGCAATGTATATGTGACATTATTCGACAGCTACTTTCAATCTATGATCTCCTTTCAGACATCAAGGAAGCTGTTGCTCAACCGAAGGTTTTGCAACAGCCCCCTCTATTCCCCAAAAACCTGTTGCCATACTATAAGGTACAGCAAATGTTTCAGTCATATACCTATTCAATTCATAACTGACTCTCTCCTGACATCTATGGGATAGTCAATTATCTCATACAGCTTCTCTATGGGCATTGGTTTACAAAGTAAGAAACCTTGTCCCCGCTCACAGGAAAACATCTTAAGATATTCTAACTGCTCAGGACTCTCAATTCCCTCCGCAACAATACGGTAATTCAGGTCATGAGCCATTGCAATAATATTTCTGGTTATGACTGCTTCATCTCTGCCATTAGGCAATGCTTTAATAAAGCTTCGATCAATTTTAACAATATCGATTGGCAGCTTTATTATATGCGTTAATGAAGAGTAACCAGTTCCAAAATCATCAAGCGCTATCTTAATCCTATAACTTCTTAAGCGTTTTAATCTTTCTATTACCAAATCGACCTGCGATATCACCACGGTCTCCGTAATTTCAAATATCACTTTACTATAATCTACATGAAAGGATCGAATAATCTCTTCAATTTTATGAAAATTGACATCACTTTCTAAGGTCTTGCTGGATAGATTTATGGATAGCTCTAAATCGACTAACCCTTCCCTTTCCCATTGCTCTTTCTGCTGGAGCGCCTTCGTGACAATCCATCGTTCCAAAAGATAGATCTGCTTTGTCTTCTCTGCTAAGGGAATAAATATATCCGGAGAGATAAAACCGTTTGCAGGCTGCGGCCATCGAACCAGTGCTTCTACACCAATGATCTCATTGGTCTCAAGATTAAATTCCGGTTGATAATAGAGGGTTAATTCCTCATTCTCTATACCACTTTGGAGCATATTCGTCATAAGGACTTTATCAATAATATCATTCTTGAGATCATCACTATAAATATTGATTTCCTTACCATTATTTTTCGATAGGTAACAGGCTGTCTCGGCTTTCTCAATCAGGGTATCGATATCCCTCCCATGCTTAGGATAAAATGATAAACCCACATTCATGGTAATATAAAAGACATAATCAGGTGTATTGATAATGCAATTATTATTAATAATTGCTTCTACTGCTTCATATAGCTCAGCTTCCGTCCTATAATCAACAAATATGATAATAAATTTATCACTTGTAATCCGTGTTACATAATTCGGCGGTGTAACCCTGCTGCTAAGATAATCCGCCACCTTATCGATAATTTCGTCACAAGTCTTCTGTCCATAGGCTTCATTCATGTACTTAAAATCGTTAATGTTCAGGTAAGCAAGAGCGAACTGATCAATTCCTTCGAGCTTATTGT
>JAJUHH010000012.1 GCA_029267975.1 Clostridiales bacterium | reverse complement strand
GATATCCTTCCAGATGGGCTTGCTGGGGAAGGTTTCATCCACACGCGATATTTTATCCGCACCAACCAGCTCAAAATCATCCGGTGCAAATTCATATTCAGTATTATTAATGTTGATCCCCCTTTGCAAGTCTGATTCTCGGATCGATTACGCCATACAGAATATCTACAAGCAGCATAATGCCGATATACATAACACTATAAATAAAGGTTAAGGCTACCACCACGTTATAGTCATTGGACTGAATTGCCGATACCAGAAGACTTCCGATACCTGGAATGGAGAACAGCTTCTCAATCACCAGGCTGCCTGTCATTAAACCTACCACAAGCGGAGCCAGTACTGTAATAATGGGAATCAAAGCGTTCCTCAGTGCATGCTTAAAGATTAGCTGAACAGAGTTTATTCCCTTACTCTCCGCCAAAAGCATGTATTCTGAACCCAGGACCTCAAGCATCTCTGTTCTTGTAAACCTGGCCACAGTTGCCACCGTAAACATACATAGAGAAACGGTGGGCAGCACTGACGAATAAAAGGGAGCATCCGCCTGATAGAGCAAAGGAAACCATTTTAAACGAAAGCCTAAGGCATATATCAAAGCCATTGCGAATACATAAGAAGGAAGGCTGACTCCGAGAACTGAGATTATTGTAGTAATGGTATCATAAATGGTATTGTGCTTTATGGCGGCGATTATGCCTAGAATTAATCCGATTACTGTACCGATGAGGATCGCTTGCCCGCCGAGACGGAGAGAAATGGGCAATCTGGTATCAAGCAGTGCTGTAATCGGCGTATTTTTCGATATGGTATAGGACACTCCGAAATCTCCTCGGATCATTGCCCAGATGTAATTGACAAAACGCACAAAAATCGGTTTATCTAATCCGTATTTTGCGTTCAGGAGTGCACGCTGGGATTCTGTTAATTTCTCATCATTAAAAGGTGATCCCGGCATAAGCTCCAGCATTAAAAATAAAACCAATAATATCACCAGTAAAGTTACTACGGATATTACCACTCGTTTTAAAATATATCTTCTCACAGTTACCTCTCCCTTGTTTTTCTATCCCCCAATATTAAAATCCCTCTGCCTACTATCATGAATCATGACGCTGCCTATCGCGATGAACGCCAGGCAGCGTCACTTAAGATCCATGAAAGATTATATTAATTACAGGTGAACTTAATTAATTGTTGTATTTTTGTAGATTCTGTTAATACCTACAGAATGGAATTCAACACCAGATACCTTTGACTTGATCATAACCGCATCACCCTTCTGGTATACAGGGAAGATAACAGCTTCATCCATAACAATGGTCTCTGCCTTCTTCAAAGCTTCCCATCTTGCTTCTAAGTCAAGCGCCAGGTCACCCTTCTTGGCAGATTCGATAATTGCATCGTAGTCTGCATTGGACCAGAAGCCGTAGTTGTTCGGGCTGCCTGTAGTCCACATGTCAAGGTAGGTCATAGGATCTGCATAGTCAGGACCCCAACGGGTAAGGCCAAGTTCAAAGTCGCCCTGCTGCATTCTCTCAACACGGTTCTTCTTAGGCATGGTCTGAATTTCAATGGTGATACCGGGTAAGGTGGTCTGAATTTCAGACTGGATAAACTGTGCAACATTAATTGCTGATTCGGTATCTTCAACGATCATTGTGTATTTTAATGTACTAACTCCTAACTCAGCCTGAGCTGCCTGCCAGTATTCCAAAGCCTTTGCTTTGTCAGTGGACAGATAAGTGCCAGTTGTCTCGCGGAAGTCCTTACCATCAGGACCGGTAGCCAACAGAGTCGGAACCGCAAAGTCAGCTACGATGGAACCGTCCTTTAAAATGTTATTTGCAATTGCCGCTTTATCATAAGATAAGGCTAATGCTTTACGAAGATTTAAATTCTCTAAGCCTGCAACCTTCTGGTTGGGGGAGAGATACCACAGATAACCTGCCATAATATTATGGAATTCCGGATCAGCCTGGAACTGCTCAACCTGCTCACCGGACAGGGTAGCTACATCTAAGTCACCGTTCTGATAAGATAACATTGCCTGCTGGGAGTCCTTAATAACCTGATACTGAATTCCATCCAGTGCAACCTTGGAAGCATCCCAGTATGTAGGGTTCTTAGCAAGTGTAATTGTGGTTGCAGCGGGCTCATAAGCAGTGATCGTAAAAGGACCGTTGCTTAAGATTGTCTCAGGTGAGGTACCGAAGCTGTCACCTGCTGCAGTAAAGAATGCTTCATTTACCGGCAGGAAGGACGGGAATGCCATCAGTGACTCAAAGAAAGGTACAGGAACATCAAGTGTTACTACCAGGGTCTTATCATCCTGAGCAACCACACCCAGCTGATCAACAGCTACTTCGCCTGCTGTGATGGCAGCTGCATTTTTGATTCCGGCAATTTCAGCAATGAATGCATATTCACTTGCAACTGTGGGATCAACCAGACGCCTCCATGCAAATACAAAGTCATTTGCAGTTACCGGAGTACCATTGGACCACTGTGCATCACGAAGCTTAAAGGTATAGGTCAAACCATCTTCACTCTTGTCAACGGTCTCAGCCATTGCAAGGATAGGAGATCCTGCAGCATCGATGGAGTATAATCCCTCGGTAATCGCTGCGATTACCTCAAAGGAAGTACCATCTGTAGCGATCTGAGGATCCATGGATGCTACCTCAACGTCAAAATGAACCTTTAATACTTTGCTGGCTGTGGCAGCACTGTCCGTATTTGTGCTGCTGCCTGCATTATCATTGGTTGACTCAGGCACCTTTGTAGCAGATGTATTGCTCGTGTCACTGCTGTTAGATTTGGCGCAGGCAACCAGTGAAAACATTAATACCATTGCAAGCAGCAACGTTATTAACTTTTTTGCAAACTTCATATATTCTCCTCCTTTTCTAATACGCAAGATGTCTACCATTTTTTGTCATTTCCTTGGGTAGAATAAAAAATATAGTCAGAAAAAGTATAGGTTAACTTTAGTGACTACACTGTCTCACGCATATTTATGGGTTTTATTATATCGGAATTTAACGCGTTGTCAATATAAATTTGCAATGTAATATAACATTAATTCATTAAAGTGATACTGTGGCAGAATTCTTCAAGTATTAGAAGTCAGTAAAACAGGCGCTTGGATCAGTGTTATCCCAGCGCCTGTTATTCCTTATATTTCTACATAAATCGTCATTTACTTGGTCAGTTTATCAACAATATCCCTGACTTCCTTCAGCTTATTTTCAACATTGCCCAGCTCGATGGCTTCCTTCACACACATATCTATATGGGCGTGGAGTACCTCCCGATTGGCCTTATGCAAAATAGCCTCCGTAGCCATAATCTGGTTGGAGATATCGACACAATATCGATCCTCCTCAATCATTTTCAGAATACCGTCGATCTGACCTCTGGCAGTCTTTAACAGTCTGCTTACCTTATCTTTGTCAGCCTGCATCAAAGAGCCTCCCTTACGAGAATAATCCCTTTTTCTCAGCAATTCCCACTACTTCATAACCAGCTTCGGTAATAGTGTTTTTCAGCAGCTCATCGGATACATCCTTCTTCAGGTTCACGATCGCTCTGTTCTTTTTAAGTTCAACCTTTGCATCCACACCATCTATCTCGTTTAATACCTTTTCAACTCTGGCCTGGCAATGCTCACAGGTCATCCCTTTAATATCAATTACTTTCTTCATGAATAAGTCTCCTTTGCTATCCAACGATTCCAAGTCTCCACCCCGGGGTGGGGGTGTCGCATATCATCCTTATCATAATCCAAGGCTACTTATTTGTCAACACTCTATTCCTAAAAGCTCATATACTTCCTGAATGGTCTGCTTCTCACACACTTTACCGGCCAGCTGCTTTGCTTCCCGGAAGTCGGCTTCCCGTATCAGCTCCTTCAATTTAAGCACTCCCCCACCGGACACACTGAATTCATCCAGGCCCATCCCCAGGAGCAGCTTTACCGCCTTTTCCTCTCCTGCAAACTCGCCGCACATGCCTACCGGAATATGGCAGCGGTGACCTGCTTCAATGATCCTTCGGATGCTGCGAAGTACCGCTGGGTGAAAGGAATTATACATTGCCGCTATCTTCTTGTTGCCGCGGTCTACTGCCAGCAGATACTGGGTCAGGTCATTGGTACCGATGCTGAAGAAATCCACCTCTCTGGCAAAGTCTTCGATCATCACCACAGAAGCCGGAGTTTCAATCATCATTCCGACTTTGATACCCGGATCATAGGCCAGCCCTTCCTGCTCCAATTCTCTCATGCATTCAGCCAGGATTTCCTTTGCCCTGCGAAGCTCCTCCAGAGATATGATCATGGGGAACATAAGCCTGACCATGCCAAATACGCTGGCACGCAGAATTGCCCGCAGCTGTGTTTTAAAGCGATCGATCAGCTCCAGGGATATTCTGATTGCCCGCCATCCCAGGAAGGGATTCTCCTCCTTTTCAAAGATGTAATAGGGCAATGCTTTATCCCCACCGATATCAAGGGTCCGTATGGTCAATTCCTCGCAGCTTAGGAGAGCGGCTGACTTGTATGCTTTAAACTGCTCTTCTTCTGTGGGGAAATGCGTATTATCCATATACAAAAATTCACTGCGAAATAAACCAACTCCGTCCGGACCATACTCCATTGCTTTCTTTATATCATGAAGGCGTCCTGCATTGATACACAGTCGCACACGCTTTCCATCCTTGGTAACAGGCGGCAGTTCCTTTAGCTTCAGCCGCTCCTTCTGTATATGCTCTTCTTTTCTTTGCAGCTGACAATACTTCTTGAGGGTTTGATCATCCGGCTGGATATAGATCACTCCGGCCTTGGCATCCATGATGATGGTATCGTCTGTTTTCACTTTGGAGCAGATCTCCTTTACCCCAACCAGGGCCGGGATACCAAGATTCTTAGCCATAATGGATACATGGCTTGTCACACCGCCTTCCTGGGTGATTATCCCTAAGATATTCTCAGCCGGCATCGTTGCAGTATCAGATGGTGCCAAATCCTCTGCAATCAGAATAACCTGCTCCCTGATGTCATCAAAGGGATTAACCTTTACTCCCTGCAGGAGGCACATGAGCCGAAAGCGCACATCCTTGATATCCGCTGCCCGCTCCCGCATATATTCATCCTCCATACTGTCAAATATGGCAATAAATTCTTCCGCTGCCGCATGTAATGCAGCCTCCGCGCAGAGCCCTTCTTCCTTTATGCGGGTAATAACTCCCTCATAGAGGGTAATATCCTTCACCATCTCCAGATGAGCCTGAAAGATCGCATTGCTTTCGGCCAGTGCCGCAAGCTCGGCCTGTGCCTCTTCTACCGCCTGCTCATAGCGCCTGATTTCCTTGGGAATATCCTGCTGGCTGACAGGCCCAAATTCAGTGGACAGCTTTGTCTTATGAAGCAAAAAAGCTTTACCGATTCCTATGCCTTCTGATGCGGTTTTCTCAACCTGAATGGTTATCATATTCCTGCCTCCACTATTCTCCAAGCCCTCCTGCAATTGCACTGATCACCAGCTCCAGATCCTCCTCTTCCGTCTCACCGGAGCATTCTACCACGATATCGGTACCGCAGCGGATGGCTGCTGCCATAATATTTAAGATACTTTTCGGATTTATTTTCTTCTCACCCACATAAATCATAACATCAGATTTGCAGCGGGAGCATATTTTTGCCAATTCACCTGCCGGTCTGGCATGCAGGCCGGAGGGATTTATAATCGTCGTCTTCTTGCTTACCATACTGAATCCTCCTCAATTAAGGTCCCCTTGATACCTGAAGATGTACTTATACCCGGAAACACTTTTTAAACCTGAAAATGCTCAAATAATATCTTCTCTGCTTCGCTGTTCCACAAGCCCTTATGACGCTTGCAGGAAGCTGCCAGCTTCTCAAATAAGGGATCTGTCTTTCCCAGCTCCTCAAAGTCATCGATAGCGGTTAAGGGCATATGAAACTGGGTATAGGTCAGCTTCTTGCCTCCCGGGATATTGGGTAAATTCATGGTAGCATCCGCAATACTGTCAATACCTCCAACATGGGTAACCATAACCGCAGGCTCAATAAGCTTTCTGGAGGAGAGATCAATGGCTTCGATCAGATCATCCGTATTACCGCCTGTGGTTCCAAGAATATGTGTACTGCTATAGTGAACATTATATAGATTGATCTCCGCTTTGAACTGAGGATCCGTCGGTCCGGCAAAGAAGTTCATACAGCCGTCAAAGGCAAGCAGGGCATCCCCCAGCTCTGCAACCTGACGAATGGGAACATAGACGAATACATCATCATAGCCTTTCCCATCTGTAAGCGCCAGAAGCTCCTCCTGAGTATTGGCCATGGTTTGGGTGTTCACATAGATCAACTCCACACCTCTCTCAGCTGCTAATGCTTCTGATATAACCTCCCTGGCTCTTGCGATTCTGTCATCACTGATATCGGTAACCACAAGCTTCTTAGGACGGTTAGGGATATGTAAGCCATAGCTTACCGCCCCCAGGCCCATGGGACCACAGCCGCCCATGATCAGCAGATTGCCGCCAGCCTTTACGCCCATCTCATGATGGTAGTTCTGCTTATTGGTATGATAATTGGCATGATATCCACCGATAATACAGCTCATAGGCTCTCCCAGGGATGCTTCATAATAGCTCTCCCCCTCATACTTTAAGAGACAGCCCAGCTCCATTACCTCCTGGGGAATAATGCAATAGGTGCAGGCTCCGCCAAAGAACTCATAGGAATATCCGGGGGAAGCCAGACTTCCCTTATAATTTAAAGCCGGCTGTAAGGCAAATTTTTCTCCTGCTTTAAATTGATGCGCCCATTTTGCTCCCACCTTAACAATATCTCCGGCAAATTCATGTCCTATGATAATGGGATTGGTATCAATATTTTGGGGTGCCCGCTTATGCTTCTTTCCCTGCTTCACAAGCTTATAGGTGGACATACAGATACTGTCACTGATGACCTTTACTAATATCTCGTCCTCCTTAATCTCCGGTAATTCAAATTCCTCTAATCTAAGATCATCTGCTCCATACATTCTTACAGCTTTTGTTCTCATTCTTACACTCCTTCAATGGTGACTCTATACACCTAATCTGATTTACACCTTAAGCTATAGATACCTAAGCTAATCTTCTAACCTCCACTCTGGTAAGCAGTTCCTCCACCAAAGCACGGCTGGGCGGCTTTGTCCCCTTGGTTACAACGGCACCTGCCGAAGTTGCAATTCCTAATTTAGCACATTCCTCAAACGATAGACCGCTGTGGATACCATAGGACAGGGCAGCCACCATGGCATCTCCCGCTCCTACTGTGGAATGGGCCTCTACCTGAAGACCGGGACACCGAAGCACCTGATCCTTGGACAGGAATAAGGCTCCCATCTGTCCCAGGGATATGGCAATGAGACCAATCCCCTTCTCCAGCAAGGTCCGCCCCATGGAGATCAGCTCAGCTTCATCCGCTCTGTAATCCATATGAAAATAGCTTTCCAGCTCATGGCGATTGGGCTTGATAATATCAGGAGCCGCTTCCAGCGCATGTACGAAGCGTTCCCCATCCGCATCTATAAAAACCTTAGCTCCCTTGGCTTTCAGCTTTAGGGTCAGGACCTGATAGATATCAGCATCCACACCCTCAGGTACGCTTCCGGCCAGCACAAAGAGTGCCTGCTCATTGGCGTAGCCAAGCAGCTTCTCGGTCAGCTGCTCAAGCTCCTGCCGGGTTACGGAAGGTCCCGGCTCATTCAATTCGGTGACAAAGCCGCTCGCTTCCACCACCTTCAGATTGTTGCGGATTTCTTTTTCTATTTCTATAAAATCAGCCTGAATTCCTTGTTCCTGCAAAAGCTTCTTGATCAAGACTCCGCCGCTGCCGCCGATAAAACCAGTGGCAATGGTTTCTCCCCCAAGGGCTTTGACTGCCTTGGAGACATTGATTCCCTTGCCTCCGGCATCCACAATGACATTCTTCAGACGGTTTAAACCACCCTGCTCCATCTTTGCAATATCTGTCGTTTTATCAATTGCAGGATTCATGGTTACTGTTATAATCATAGCCGGCTCCTTTCAACCCCTGAATGCAAGTGTCTGATATATCTGTTCTGCACTGCTTTTTGTCAGCTGCTCAACCGCATCCGCTGTTGCCAGTTTCTCAGCGATGTTGCCAAGGATATCAAGATGCTCTTCTCCCTTACCTGCAATGCCGATCACAAGCTTCACCAGCTCATCATTCCAAAGAGTCCCCTCAGGAAATACCATGACGGCAATTCCCGAATGTTTGATGTTTTTTTTGGCTGCTTCTACCCCATGAGGGATTGCAATTCCATTTCCGATATTGGTGGAAAAGGTCTCCTCTCTCTGAAGCATAGCCTCAATATAGCTTTCCTCCACATATCCACTCTTGCATAATAATTGTCCTATCTCACGAATCACTTCATCCTTGGGCTTTGCCTGGCAATTGGGTATAATGTTTGTCTTTTGAAGCACTTCCATGCAATCTGTCCTCTCTTTCCTGCTAAAGGTTACTTTATAACGATTATATACTTGCATCCCTACCAATATCAACGATTACAATCATGAGTTTGACACCATCCGATAAGGACATTTCTAAATACAATCACACATGATCCAGATAAGTATTAAAATATACCTTTAATATCTTCTCAAGATATGCCCGAATCTCCTCCTGTTCACCGCCGAAGATCACCTGAAGGAATTCCCTGCTCTCTACCAGCTTGCCGCTCAAATAGCCAAGCAGCTCCCCATTTTCCGCAACATGCTCATCCTCCGGAATAAGCATGATAATCACTGCATGGATCCCTTGAAAGTAAGGGTCTTCAAATGGTCCTCTATTCTTCGTGACACATACATGAAAACTGGGCTGCAGTACCCCCTTGGTGCGGCTGTGCAAAAGGGCAAAGTCATACTCTGGGATAATCTGAGAGGACAGTCTTTCTCTATTCTTAATATCCTCCTGGATTAAGAGGCGCCTGTCATTATAAGGGGTCAGCTTCTCTGTGATGGCTACCAGCAATTCGTCAAAGGAAATCCGGTTGCTGACCTTCATGCATTGAAAGCTGCGAATAATATGCTTAATCTGGGTGGCGGCAAAGTTCACCTTCTCCAGCTGACGGGAAAAATCATCCTCAGAATACAGCTTTTTGGGCGTCTTGGCATACAGTCTTACCTTAGCCTCAATCCGTCCCAGATCCTGTTCCGGTAATAAGGGACTAACCTTAATAATATCAGCATCCGCCTGGACTGAATTCATACTGGAGATCAGAAAGTCCAGCTTACTCAGACGCAGAGGGGTCAGATCTTCCTTACCAAGGGTGACCAGCTCAGCTCTGTCCTTCAGATAATGCTTCAGCTTTGATACCATTAATCTTGAAATCCCAATACCACTGGCGCAGACCACACCGATATCTACCTTACGGACACTTTCCTTCCGATTCTCCAGGCGGACAGAGGCAGCCCCAAAATGCATGGAAAGGTATCCGATCTCGTCCTCCGGCACCTGATACCCATAGCGCTCGGTAATAAGCCTTCCTGCCCTGCGGGTCTTCTCAAAAATATCCGGATAAGTCTCCCGTATCTGCTCCAGCAGAGGATTGCTGATGTTCATTTGGTTTCTTAATCGGACGAAGGTGGGCTGCAGATGTGCCAGCAGACCTGACACCAGCTCCTCATCCTGCTTCAGTTCATAGGCGATGCTCTCATCATAGACATCGATCATGTCATTGATGACCTCCAGGATTTCCTGCCTTTCCCTGAAATTATCGTTTTCCGCTTCATTATCATCAATATATTGCAGCTTGGAGCCCTGGATATGGAGCATAATATATGCGATCTCAATATCCGGAATCTCGATTTGAAATTCCTCCTCCAGGGAGCTGGCAATGATCGTTGCCAGCTTATAATCCTCATTTTTTATAAGCTTTTTCAGTAATTCCTCATTGGGCTCTATGAGCTCCTGCTGTAAAATCCGGTTGATGGCTATGGTCACATGAAGGATTAATCCCATGTAGGAATTTTCCGTAAGCCTGGTCAGTCTCTTATCCCGGATACTCTGAAAGCAGGTACTGACCCTGTTTAAGATGTCATTATCAAGCAAGGAATAAATATTTTGTCCGTCCATAAATCTGCGGACGGCAAGACGATAATCCTTCTCACTGCCAGCCAGAGCAACCCCATAGCCCTGACGGCGGATAATATTTAAATTGCATCGGTGGAACCAGCTTTCAATGGCATCCATATCGTTACTGATGGTAGCCTCACTGACATTAAAGATATTGGCATAATAATATAATTTCTTGGGAGTACGATCTTTTAAAATTTCAAGGATCAGACGCTTTCTTCTCTCCTCCTTATCACCGGAAGCAAGGGTATCCTCTTCCTGAAGCAGCTCGCAAAGCTTATTCTTATCCTCTTCCTCTCCTTCAAGCCAGATGCCGATTCCTGTCTTGGTCTGTAAAGAAACCTTGTATTTATTCAAGGAGGAACCGATGTATTCCAGCTCTCTTTGTACCGTTCGTTTACTGACCTTCAGTTCATCGGCCAGCTTTTTTACTGATAAAATCTGATTCTCCTGTAACAGGATTAATAAGATCTGTCGTAAGCGCGGAGTAAAATCCACAGGCTCCTCCTCCTTTCTGAAAACCCATACACCATGAAAGCAAGCATTGCTTCTTCTTGTGCAACTTCTTTATATGGAACGTCTTGTTCTGCACACAGACACGAATAGCGGCTCATAAGCCGCTTGTTCGTGCATTTATGGATTTGCTATCTTGCATCTTTTAACTCTTCAATTAACTCATCATACTCCGGAGCTGCCAGGAAGTTGGTGATCAATACCAGCTTTGCTCTGGGATTGCTGCGGGCAGCTCTTTCCTTCAGTCCGGTATGGGTCACCACAACCTGTGCATCTGCCGGTATGGAAGAAACGGGACTATGAATTACAGTAATATGTCCAAGACCTGCTTCTGACAACTTCTTCTTCAGGATGGTTGCACCCATTGCGCTGGAACCCATACCTGCATCACATGCAAATACGATGGACTTAACCTCCTTTAAATCAGCAGTAGCTGTTACAGCAACTTCTTCTATTCCCTTGGAGGCACGCTTCATGGTCTGCACCTTGTCCTTCGCAGTATTCAGATCCTCATTCTTTCCAAAGATCTTCAGGATTGGAATGGAAACCAGGCAGGAAACCGCAGCTGAAATAAGTACACTTAAGATAACCGCAAGATATCCACCCTTAGGTGTCATCATTAATACAGCAAAAATACTGCCGGGAGATGCAGGACCTACCAGACCGCCGCCAAAAATAACATTGGTTAAGATGCCGGTAACGCCGCCTGCCATTGCCGCAAGAATAAGTACAGGATTCATAAGGATATAAGGGAAGTAAATCTCATGAATACCACCCAGGAAGTGAATAACGATTGCTCCCGGAGCAGAACTCTTCACCATGCCCTTGCCGGCGATCAGGCAGCCTACCAAAATACCAAGTCCGGGGCCGGGATTTGCCTCAAGGAGGAAGAAGATAGACTTGCCGGCTTCCTCTGCCTGCTGCATGCCCATAGGAGTGAGGATACCGTGATTTAATGCATTGTTTAGGAATAATACCTTGGCCGGTTCGATGAAGAGACTGGCAAGGGGAAGCAGATGGTTATCAACAAAGAAAGCAACGCCTGCCTCCATTACATTATTGAGTACACTAATAATCGGGCTGATTGCCTTTAAGGATATAATTGACAGGATCGCACCGATAATACCTAAGGAGAAGTTATTCACAAGCATTTCAAAGCCTGCTTTAATTCCGCCTTCCAGTAATTTATCAAATTTCTTAATCAAAAAGCCGCTTAAGGGTCCCACGATCATTGCCCCTAAAAACATGGGTACACTGGAACCAACAACAAGTCCCATAGTTGCGATTGCACCAATCACTCCGCCTCTGTGCCCTGCTACAACATTACCGCCAGTATATGCGATCAATAGCGGAAGTAGGGTCTTTGCCATAGGATCTACCATAGCTGCAATACTTTCATTGGGAAACCAGCCTACTGCGATGAACATCGCGGTAATTAATCCCCAGGCAATGAAGGCGCCAATATTAGGTAATACCATGCCGCTGAAGAATCTACCAAAAGCTTGAATTTTCTCTTTCATCTTTCTACACTTACCCTCTCTCTTCAAAAATGAATAGTTGCGTATCTGTTTCTGAAGAACCGATTGGCCAATCATCTTCTTAAGATAGTTTCATTATAACGGAAGGGGAGGGACCATTTCAATGCGAACAAATATGATTTTGTCGCTATTTAATAATGACACGATTAAATACCGAATTATTTTATACACTTTACACAGAATATAATATTTGTTCCTAATAATGTTGTTGTCAGTATGCTGTCCCTGCCTTAGTTATGCTAATCCTTACTTAAAGATCGAATTGCTTTACTCAAATGATATAAATAAGAAAGAAAACGAAAATAATGGTCAAAAAAAGTTGTCACATGATATCATGTGACAACCCGAAGAATTCTATTATTCATATATTTCATATATTCAGCGGTTCATAACTACAGCTTCTTAATTCTCTCAATGGCTTCCAGCGTATTCTCATAGCTGCCAAAAGCGGTCAGTCTGAAGTAGCCTTCACCGCTGGGGCCAAAGCCCGAACCAGGTGTTCCAACCACATTGGCCCGATCCAGAAGATAGTCAAAGAAGTCCCAGGAGGTCATCCCGGCAGGTACTTCAAGCCAGATATAAGGAGCATTCACACCTCCGGATACGTTATAACCAGCCGAGGTAAGGCCTTCCCGGATCACCCTTGCATTATTCATATAGTAAGCAATCTGCTCACCGGTCTGCTTCTTCCCCTCTTCGGAATAAACTGCAGCGCCTGCATATTGTGTGATGTAGGGCGCACCGTTGAACTTTGTTCCGTGGCGTCTTGCCCAGAGGCTGTTGAGGCTCACATCCCCACATTTTAATTCCTTGGGAACTACTGTAAAGCCAAGTCTCGTTCCGGTAAAGCCAGCATTCTTGGAGAAGCTGCGAAGCTCAATGGCACAGGTCTTGGCCCCTTCACATTCATAGATCGTATGAGGAACATTATCCTGTGATATATATGCTTCATAAGCCGCATCATAGATAATCACAGCCCCTACCTTATTGGCATAATCTACCCAAACCTGCAGCTCCTCCTTGGTGATCGTTGATCCGGTAGGGTTATTGGGAAAACAAAGATAAATGATATCCGGTGTCTCCTTGGGCAGTTCGGGTGCAAAATTATTCTCCTTGGTGCAGGGCATATAAATCACATCGGTCCATTTACCGCTTTCTGCAAGATATTCTCCTGTACGGCCTGCCATAACATTGGAATCCACATAAACCGGATAAACTGGATCACACACTGCAATTTTGTTATCATTGCCGAAGATCTCCTGAATATTACCGGAATCACTCTTGGCTCCGTCACTTACAAAGATCTCATCAATCTCTAAGCTAACTTGGCGGGATTTATAATCATGTTCCACAATGGTAGAGCGTAAAAATTCATAACCCAAATCCGGAGCATAGCCTTTAAAGGTTTCCTTTGCCCCCATATGATCAACTGCGGTATGCAGGGCAGTAATCACAGCCGGTGCCAGGGGAAGCGTCACGTCGCCGATTCCCAGGCGGATGATTTTCTTATCCGGATGCAGCTCACTATACTCCTTTACCTTTCTGCCGATGGTGGAAAACAGATAGCTTCCAGGTAACTTGAGGTAATTTTCATTAATCTTAAACATATCCCAATCCAGCCTTTCTGTAAATTTACTTATATTTATAACCGATAATGCAAGATTATTCAAGCACAAATTGCATATATTCCGTATTCTTTCACATTTCACTCGCTTAGCTTCAGATATCAATCTCCCCATCGAATACCTTTACAGCCGGTCCGGTCATAAATACAGTATTTTTCTCTTCATCATAACGGATCTTAAGCTCACCGCCAAGAAGCGAGACCACAACCTCATGCTCTGTATAGCCGTTCAGGATGCAGGCGATCACACTGGCGCAGGCACCTGTACCGCAGGCTAAAGTCTCTCCGGAGCCTCGCTCCCATACACGCATTTCTATATGCTCCCGGTCGATCACCCGGATAAATTCCGTATTTACTCTTTCCGGGAACATGGGATGGTGTTCAAACTTAGGACCAATCTGCTCAAGGGGAAGTTTTTTTGTATCCTCTACAAAAACAACGCAATGGGGATTCCCCATAGAGACACAGGTAATTTCATAGATCTCATCCTCTATGTTAATTGCTTCCCTAACCAGGATATCCTTATCGGAACGTACCGGTATCAGTGCCGGCTTTGTCACCGGAGCCCCCATATCCACCGTTACCCAGGTTACCTTTCCCTCTTCCACGGTAAGATCAAGCTCCTTAACCCCGCTTAAGGTCTCTATGGTCAGCTTTGTTTTATCCGTTAAACCATTATCATATACATATTTTGCTACACAGCGGATTCCATTACCGCACATCTTGCCTCTGGAACCGTCATTATTATACATATCCATCATAAAATCGGCCTTGTCCGAGGACCGAATCAGAAACAGACCATCCGAACCAATTCCAAAATGTCTGTCGCTTACTTTGATTGCAAGCTCAGGAATATTATCCGGCAGGCTTTCCCCTGTTTCTCTGGTAGCGTTCACATAAATGTAATCATTTCCACAACCCTGTAGCTTCGTGAATTTCATAATATCCCTCTTTCCTGCACAAGACTTTCCTCAAGGCAACATTCCTTCCCCGAGACCTTGGCAAACATTCTTTCGAGGGTATTATAACAAATACTGCCGCTCCGGTAAATATATCTTTACCAAAGCGGCACTATCTCATTATGGTTCAGCACTATTTCATTGATCGAACATCTTGAGTACCATCTCGGCCATCTCCACAAGATTGGTACCGCTGTCCATACTATGTTTTTGCAGGTAGCGATGAGCCTCTTCCTCTGTCATATTATTACGATCCATCAGCATCAGTTTTGCCTTGAGGATAAGGGCTTTCTCCTCCTCTGTTCGCACCTTTGGTTTATCCCGCTCCTTCTTCTTACGCTTCTGATATTGATAAGTCATCATCTGAAGCGTATTTAACAAATCATGCGTTTTGATTGGCATGGGCAGGGAGACGATATTATGCTGGCTATATTCCAATTTCTCAGGTGAGGCAATCAAAAGCATTTCAAATCCTTTTGGCAGATAGCTGTTTAACTCGCTATAATGCATGTCTGAAAATCGGTAGCCGCATACGACGATGCCTTCATCCAAATCATTCGCAAGACCGATAATCTGTGAGCCTGAGGTGCAGGATTCGCTGCAGTGAAATCCATTTCTGAGTAATACATTCTTTATATTATTCGCATCTTCCAGTCTTGGGAACCCTACGATTATACTAAACACATTTGCTCACCGACCTTCTTTCTTTTTGATTATTCATAGAAGTGCCAGCTTAAATTCTGTATAAGTATTGATCAAGCTCCCACTGGGTTATCTGCGTACGATATTCTTCCCATTCTAACTTTTTGGCTTCAATATACTTGTTACTGATATGCTCTCCAAGCACCTTCTTGATAAATTCACTCTTCTCCAGACTTTCCACCGCTTCATATAAGTTGGAGGGAAGGCTTTTAATGCCATGCTTCTCCCTCTCCTGTTCCGTCAGCTCAAAGATATTGCGGTCAATGCTGCCCGGAGGGGTAAGTTTATTCTTGATACCATCCAAACCGGCTGCCAGGCAAAGCGCCAGGGTCAGATAGGGATTGGCTGCAGGGTCAGGACTTCTCAGCTCTAATCTGGTAGATGAGCCTCTGCCTGCCGGAATACGGATGAGAGGACTGCGATTGGAGGCAGACCAGGCAATATAAACAGGTGCCTCATAATTGGGTACCAGACGCTTATAGGAATTGACAAGCGGATTGGTGATCAAGGCCATGCTTTCAATATGCTTCATAATACCTGCGATAAAATGGTAGGCTTCGGCACTCAGACCAAGCTTATCGGTAGGATCATCAAAGATATTCTTGCCATCCTTCTTTAAGGACATATTAATATGCATTCCGGAACCATCCACACCAAACTTGGGCTTGGGCATAAAGGTTGCATGAAGGCCATGGCGCTTGGCTATGGTGCGCACAACCAATTTAAAGGTCATGATATTATCTGCCGTTGTCAGAGCATCATCATATTTGATATCAATCTCATGCTGGGCAGGAGCAACCTCATGATGGGAGGCCTCCACGCTCAGTCCCATTTCCTCCAGGGTTAATACCATATCTCTTCTGGCATTTTCACCGAAATCCAGAGGACCTAAATCAAAATATCCGGCCCGCTCATTGGTGAGGGTTGTGGGAAGTCCACTTTCTTCCATATGATATAGGAAGAATTCCAGTTCCGGTCCTACATCAAAGGAATATCCCATTTGGGCTGCTTCATTGATCACCTTGCGCAGGACGTATCTGGGGTCACCTTCAAAAGGCTTGCCGTCAATGGTATATACATCGCAGATCAGGCGGGCAACCTTTCCCTGCTGTGGTCTCCAGGGGAAGGTGACAAAGGTATCTAAATCCGGATACAGATACATGTCTGATTCCTCAATCCTGACAAAGCCTTCAATTGAGGACCCATCAAACATACACTTATTGTCCAGCGCCTTCTCCAACTGGCTTGTGGTTATGGCCACATTCTTAAGATTGCCGAACATGTCTGTAAATTGCAGGCGGATGAACTCCACATCATCCTCTTCCACCATTCTTATGATATCCTGTTTCGTATACTTCATCATCATCACTCCTTACACATTTATAGTATGAACTTGAACAATATTTTACGATTTATGAAATAGAGAAAAGAGGGCAAGGAAGCCTGTTACGGAACTCCCTTGCCCATATTATCTACGATAATAACAGCAGAATATCTGTTTTGTCAACAAAATATTTTATTGAGTGTTCCATCGTTATGCTGACACCACTTTCCCATGCCCATAGTTTAAATTATAGCTTTATTCTTAATACTGTCAACCAATATATTCCATAATTAGCAAAGGGAATGCGGCTTCGTGCAGGACCGTAACCACTCCGGCTATTTTACAGGACTTATTTCGCATTGTATTCTTCTATTGTATGTTATAACGTTGAATTATGTATAAGTATATAAGGGGGGTATATGCTTGCAAGAGAACATGATTGTAAAAGGGGGAATGATGGAGCTGGAGGTGAAAATTAATGGGAAAACCCTTAATTTTAAACGTGAAATCCTCCATATTGTGAATGATTCCATTCTGATTGCTCCAATTAAAGTAAATGACCAAACCGTTGGCTTTAACGAAGCCTGTCGGACGAATTTTTTATATATCATCGACGGGAAACTCATGATCTGGGAGAATGTTGCTGTTACGCTTGTGAGATACGACGGGGGGGTTTACCACTAAAATCGATCTCTTTGGTGAGGGAAAGCCCTATAATCGAAGAGATGCCTATCGCTTATTTATGGGCGAGGAAATGCCCATCTATCTAAATACCGCTGAGGGCCCAAAGGCTGTCTCTGTCCGAATCAAGGATATCAGTGAAACCGGCATTGGCTTTATTACCAGGGAAGAAATTGATGTTGAGCGCACCTTTCGTTTGAAAATAAAGGACCTTAAAGGTGTCATAAATCTAAACGGAGTTATCGTTAGAAGAGAATATTTAGAAGCCTTAGCCTCTTTCCTATACGGCGGTAAATTCCATGAAAAAAGTGAGCAGTTATCAAGATTCATCGCCAGAAAGCAAAGTGAGGCCCTGCGTAAAAAGAATGAACCTGTGGCTCTGAGATCCGGCTCCAGGATAAAACCAAGAGTTGATAAATAGACTTCTTCATAATAAACTTTCTTCTCACAGTACTTTAAATCAATATATCCCAGACTTTTTGAAGTCTGGGATATATTTCTATTATTATATCTCGTTTCTTTCTTATAATGAAAATAATTAGGTTGTGACAGATGCCATGTTCTGTCACAATCTTATGTACCGCTATGTGCGGCAATCGAGTGAGAACGTGTCACTGTTGGATTGATAATCACACGCTATTCATATAAATCTAGCATGTGATAACCATCATTAGTATAAAAGGGCGCGCACATTTATAGTACAATCCAGTTCCATCTATTCTTCCGGAAGCCAGACCCTCATCTGATTTAAGCCCCGATTTCCCCACAGATAATAAGGTATGGCTGTGATATTGGCCGGTTCTGCGACAGGACGCTTTCTGGAATACAGAACATCCTCAGACTTCATGCGGTAACCCTCCACAGACAGCTTCTTAACTCCACCGAACAGGGCCTCATCCTCAAGGATGTGAATCCTTCCATCCTTTTTCCATCGCAGACTGTGCACATCACCTTCATTATCAAGACCTTCGACACAGTAGACCAGAGGACCGCATTGTAAGGCTGCCAGTCCTTCATTGTTATGTACCTTGGTATTGCTATAGATACGATAGGGCGTCATATCCAGTGTCAGGAGAATTTCATCACCGGAACAGAACGCTTGATTGATATAAGCGTAACCGTCCTTTAGGATGGAGGACAACTCCAAGGCTTTACCATTGACTGTAAGCTGGGTCCTCGCAAGCTCACTCCATTCGGGGATACGAACCGCCAGCGTAAATGCTTTCTCCTCTTCCTCCGTGATAAGGGTATATGCCACCTTGCCATCATAGGGATAGCCAGTCCTGGTTATGATCCTGCAGCCCTTGCTTGCCGTCAGGTCGATCTCTCCACTTATGAACAGATGGGAGAATACAGTGCTCTCATTTTCACCCCAGGCATAACGGTCCAGGGAGGAAATTAATCTTGCCACATTGGGGGGACAGCAGGCGCAGCCAAACCACTTGGGGCGTTGTGGAAGTACATGGCCATGGGTTACGGCAACTCCTGAGATCCCCGGTGTAACCTCCAGGGGATTGACATAGAAGAAGTGCTTTCCGTCTTGACTCATTCCGGCCAGAACAGTATTATATAAGGCCCGTTCCATAACGTCCCCATAGCTTCCCTTGGGGGTCAGCTCTAACATCTTCTGTGCAAAGAAGATGAGTCCGATGGAAGCGCAGGTTTCTGAATATACCGTGTCATTGGGCAGATCATAGTCCTCTGTAAAGGCTTCTCCGATTACCGTTGAACCAATACCGCCTGTAATATACATGCGGCGTTCTGTAATGCTCTTCCAAAGTGTTTCACAGGCCTTCTTCAGTCCTTCATCACCAAGCTCTCCCGCCAGGTCTGCCATTCCGGTATAGAGATATACCGCCCTCACACTGTGACCCACAGCATCCTTCTGCTCTCTGACCGGGGCATTATTCTGGGTATAATTTCTATCCTTAGCATCAGAG
>JAJUHH010000011.1 GCA_029267975.1 Clostridiales bacterium | reverse complement strand
TTTCGGATACCTCCTATGTTCATTTTTGTGGTTGGCGAACCCACATCTATGATAACATAGGAGGTTTTTTTCTTGAAGCTGAAGCTAATTGGGGACACACCTGCATAGCAGGTGGTTTATTTTTATTGCGATACAATAAAAACGCGACCCAAAGATTACTCTCTTGGTCGCGTTTATTTCGTCTTACACTAACTCGATTAATACTTCCATCGCTGCATCGCCCTTACGAGGTCCGATCTTCACGATTCTTGTGTAGCCACCGTTACGGTTGCTATACTTGGGAGCAATCTCGTTGAACAACTTATCGGATAAGTTGATCTCCTTGGTATTTCTCTTCTTACCAGCGTTCTCTGCAGGAACTTCGGTAATAGGATAGAGATACTTCATCATCTGCTTTCTTGCATGAAGACGGGATGCGCTATCCTTCTTTACAGTCTTCTGAACTTCATCGAATACTGTAACCTTCTTACCGTTAACTACTTCCTTCACTCTCTTGCCGTCTTTATCCTTACGAGCAACCTTAGCAGTTACTGTAACAGTTTCGAAGTTATCTTTTTCCTTTACAGCAAGTGCAATCATATGCTCAGCAATACTACGGATTTCTTTTGCCTTTGCTTCGGTTGTAACAATTTTACCGTTGTATAATAAATTTGTCACCTGGTTTCTCAGCAGAGCTTTTCTCTGACTTGAGGTTCTTCCAAGCTTTCTATAACCTGCCATGTGTTTCCCTCCTTTAGCTTTTTCACAATCTATAAAGAAGTTCAAAATGGATTTCTGAATGAATTGCATTTCAATTCATCTTGGAACTTCATTTTGAAGCTCTTTGGATAGGCTTGCACGCTTTTGCAAGACTATTCGTCACTTGAATTCAAAGATAATCCAAGTTCTTTTAATTTTGCAAGCACTTCCTCAAGTGACTTACGTCCAAGGTTTCTCACCTTCATCATATCTTCTGCAGTCTTGTTCGTAAGCTCTTCTACGGTATTGATGCCTGCTCTCTTCAAGCAGTTATAGGAACGAACGGATAACTCCAGTTCGTCTATGTTCATCTCAAGAACCTTTTCCTTCTCGTTGTCTTCCTTCTCCACCATGATCTCGGCGGTCTTTGCATGTTCAGACAAGTCGATGAAGGAATTGAGGTGCTCGCTTAATACCTTTGCTGCCAAGCTTACTGCTTCATCCGGAACAAGCGTTCCGTTGGTATATACGTCTAAGGTCAGCTTATCAAAGTCAGTAATCTGTCCCACACGGGTATTCTCCACAGTAAGATTAACACGCTCTACAGGTGTATAGATGGAGTCAATCGGGATGATACCGATGGGCAGATCATCATTTTTATTCTTATCAGCGCTTACATAGCCTCTGCCATTGGTGATTGTCAGCTCCATATAGAGTCTGCTGTCAGGACCACCGCATAAGGTTGCAATTACTTGATCAGGATTGAGTATTTCGATATCCGGGTCAGCCTGTATATCCCCTGCTGTCACTACAACTTCACCCTCAGCTTCGATATATGCAGTTTTGGGCTCATTTGTATCGCTTGTGTTCTTGATTGCTAAGCTTTTAATGTTCATGATAATCTCAGTCACATCTTCCTTAACACCGGGAATAACGCTGAATTCATGAACAACACCGTCAATCTTAATTTGACTTACAGCAGAACCCGGCAGAGAAGAAAGCATGATTCTTCTAAGAGAATTACCTAAGGTCGTACCATAGCCTCTTTCCAAAGGTTCTACTACAAAACGTCCAAACTTCTTATCTTCGGAAATTTCTGCAATCTCTATTTTGGGTTTTTCAAAATCAAACACAACAGGACCCTCCTTCTGGGTATTTTGAGTTGCCTAATTAATATGAATTACTTAGAGTACAACTCGACAATTAACACTTCGTTTACCGGAACATCAATCTGGTCTCTTGTAGGAATTTCCTTAACAACACCTGTAAACGCTTCGTGATTTGCCTCCAGCCATGCAGGTACGGTTCTTCCGTCGGTTACCTCAAAGATATCCTTATATCTCTGTGTATTCTTGAATTTTTCTTTGATTTCGATCTTATCGCCGGCCTTTAATGTGTAGGACGGGATATTAACGCATTTGCCGTTTACTAAAACGTGCTTATGATCAACAATCTGTCTGGCTTCCTTTCTTGTTCTGCCATATCCCAAACGGAACATAACATTATCAAGTCTGAGCTCTAACAGAGTCATTAAGTTCTCACCAGCAGTACCGGTCTTCATCTTCTGCGCTCTTGCAAATAAGTTTCTGAAAGGCTGTTCTAACATGCCATAGATAAACTTTGCTTTCTGCTTTTCTCTTAATTGCTGACCATACTCGCTTACTTTCTTACCTGCTCTTGAAAATGATCTGTTTGACTTCTTGTCAATTCCAAGATAAGCAGGCTCTAAGCCGAGGGATCTACATTTCTTTAAAACTGGGCTCATGTCTCTTGCCATCGTTATTAAACCTCCTATCAGACTCTTCTGCGTTTTGGCGGACGACATCCGTTATGAGGAACCGGAGTTACATCCTTAATACTTGTTACTTCAATACCACAAGCCTGAAGCGCGCGGATCGCTGCTTCTCTACCCTGGCCAGGTCCTTTAACCATAACCTCTACGGACTTCAAACCATGAACAAGTGCAGCCTTTGCTGCTGTCTCAGCTGCCATCTGTGCAGCATAAGCTGTAGATTTTCTGGAACCTCTGAAGCCTAATCCACCGGCACTTGCCCAAGAAAGTGCATTGCCTTCTGAATCAGTCAGCGTAACAATTGTATTGTTAAAAGATGACTGAATGTGTGCCTGTCCACGATCGACGTTCTTTTTCACACGCTTCTTTGTCACTTTTTTAGCTGCTGCTGTTGCTATTTTCTTAGCCATCTAACAAACCCTCCTATTGGATTATTCAAATAAAACGAATTGCTGCATTACAACACAATAAAGCTGCCAAGGGATACTCCACCCCTTTGTCAGCGACTCATTGGTCAGATTACTTCTTCTTGTTAGCAACAGTTCTTCTCGGACCTTTCCTTGTTCTGGCGTTGGTCTTAGTCTTCTGACCGCGAACCGGAAGTCCTTTTCTATGACGGATACCTCTGTAGCATCCGATTTCCTGAAGTCTCTTAATATTCAGAGCGATTTCTCTTCTTAAATCACCCTCAACCTGCTGGGTCTCATCGATAATATCACGAATTCTGCCGATTTCTTCATCAGTTAAATCTCTAACGCGAGTGTCAGGATTAACGTTTGCCTGGGCAAGAATACGATTCGAACTTGCTCTACCGATACCATAGATATAGGTAAGTCCGATCTCTACACGTTTCTCTCTTGGTAAATCTACACCACTGATACGAGCCATGTGCTTTTACTACCTCCTGGTTTAAATAATTGTTTTACGTTGCATTCTGCTTCATGATAAGTGCTGCAGTCCTGCAACGTTCGCTATGAACATAGTTCCTATGTTCCATAGCTAAATCAGCCGCTTTAAATTGTGACTGGCAAGACAATCGGCTTGCAGCTAAGATAACCTGATGACGGCAGGCACCTTAAAACAAACCATAATGGATTAGATGGGTCCACATGGCTGTCCACAATATCACAATGTTCCGGTCAAGCCGGAAAGATTGTAACACAAAAAGCAAGAACTAGAATATATAAAACAATAACGAGTATGAGGTACCCGAACTATTGTATATTAGCCTTGTCTTTGTTTGTGTTTCGGATTTTCACAGATGACTCTGATCGATCCCTTTCTTCTAATGATTTTGCATTTTTCGCAAATCGGTTTTACTGATGACCTTACTTTCACAGTAATTCACCCCTTTCAAAAAAGTCCGTTATCTATTATAACACCGTAGGTTTACAATAGCAAGCAATATTTTAACAAATACTTTGACAAGATTCTCATCAAATAGCAATACTAGTTTTAGCGAAATATCTCATCAAACAACAATACAAATTTCTGCGTAATTATCTACTGATTATTTATCTCTCCAAATAATTCTGCCCTTGGATAAATCATAGGGTGACAGTTCAAGGGTAACCTTATCACCGGGTACGATCTTAATGAAGTTCATGCGTAATTTTCCGCTGATATGTGCAAGGACTCTGTGTCCATTTTCAAGCTCTACCTGGAACATGGCATTGGGTAATTTCTCAACTACGGTTCCTTCGATCTCGACAACATCGGCTTTTGACATCTATTGACCTCCTTTCCTGATAAATTTATTCATGGGATTTCGTATTCTCATCCCTTGATTTATTTTGTAACAGTTTTATCGCTCTTTTTATTTCCTCGTTTTTTACTGATCCGTCTATTATCTTATGGGCAAGAGTCTGATCAAATGCAGTGAGCAGCTTCACATGCTTCTTTTTTTTCTTCTTGGGGCGGTCCAGAGTTCTAATTCTGCCGTCCACTAAATATACATATTCAGGATCTGTCTTGAATATTACATAATAATTACCGGCATCGTGTCCCGCTCTTGCTTCCACAAAACCTCCGACCATATAATCCATCATAGTGTCAGTATCTCCGGTTCTTCGCTGGTGATTAGTACTGTATTTTCATAATGCGCGGAAAGAGAGCCGTCATCTGTCACCACTGTCCAGTCATCATCCTCCCAGTATACATCATACCGGCCGGCATTCACCATAGGTTCGATAGCCAGTGTCATTCCTGCTTCCAGCTTGGGACCGCGGCGCTTCTGTCTGAAGTTAGGTATCTGAGGCTCCTCATGAAGGTTTCTGCCGATACCGTGGCCCACCAGATCTCTGACTACGCTGAAGCCGTGAGCTTCTACATAGGTTTGGATTGCATCCGAAATCTCATGTAAATGATGGCCTTCTTTTGCAAACTTTATACCTTCAAAAAAGCTCTGCCTGGTGACTTCTATGAGTCTTGCAGCTTCCTCAGATATGCTTCCGACTGCTACGGTTCTAGCTGCGTCAGAATGGAAGCCCTGATAGATGACTCCACAGTCTAAGCTGACTATATCTCCATCCTTAAGAATTCTATTCTTACTGGGTATTCCATGTACGACTTCGCTGTTTACAGAGACGCAGACCGAGGCAGGATATCCATTGTAATTAAGAAAGGATGGTATGCAATGATAGCTTTTAATAAGCTCTGCACACTTCTTATCAATATCCAGAGTAGAAATTCCCGGACGAACAAACGCCTGCAGCTCCTCCAGTAAATGAGCCAGAATCCTTCCGGACTCCCGCATCAATTCAATTTCCTTCTGTGATTTAATATTTATTGGCACGTAATCTCTTCCTTTCTCACTTGCCGCCAAGCGGCATCTCCACTCTCATGACCATTGTTGTCTGTTTACTCCGCCTCAACAATCTTTACTATATTATTAAATGTAGTTGTTGGATCATTGGTTCCATCCACTGATCTTAAAATTCCTTTTTCTCGGTAATAATCAATCAGCGGCTGAGTTTGCTCGTGATATACCTTAAGACGCTTCAGTACGGTTTCCGGCTTGTCATCATCCCGTAGAATGAGTTCTTTACCGCATACATCACAGATGCCTTCTACCTTTGTAGGAATGGTAACCAGATGATAGGTTGCTCCACAAGCTACGCAGGCCCTTCTGCCTGACATACGATTTACGATCTCCTCATCAGGAACATCAACGTCAATTGCGTATTCGATCGCATCATTATTCTTTGTCAGAGCCTCATCCAGCGCTTTTGCCTGGGGTATGGTTCTGGGGAAGCCATCCAGCACATAACCGTTCACACAATCAGGCTGCTTAAAACGGTCCATGATCAGGTCAACAACCAGTTCATCAGGTACTAATAATCCCTGATCCATGTATACCTTGGCTTTTTTGCCAAGCTCTGTACCTTCCTTGATATTTGCACGGAAGATATCTCCCGTTGAAATATGCGGTATATTATATTTCGCTGCTAATTTCTTAGCCTGTGTACCCTTACCGGCGCCAGGTGCGCCTAACATAATTATCTTCATACTCTTAAAATCCCTCCTGAATAATGCCGAAGCACGCAAACCTCTATATCCAATATTATCGGAAGAACAATCAGGGGATCGTCCTTCCGATAGTAATGTCAGTATACTCACGGCATCCGTAATACGATAGCGATGGAACTAGTCATTAAGGAAGCCTTTATAGTGTCGTACTAATAACTGTGATTCAATTTGCTTGATCGTCTCGATGATTACACCACAGATAATGATCATGGATGTACCGCCGAAGCTGACATTTGCACCAAAGATACCGGAGAAGATAATCGGTATGATGCAAACAATAATTAAACCAACAGCACCAACAAATATAATGTAGTTAAGTACTTTTGTCAAATACTCGGTGGTTGGCTTACCAGGACGAATACCCGGGATGAATCCACCCTGTTTCTTTATGTTATTGGATACTTCAATCGGGTTGAAGGTGATTGATGTATAGAAATAAGCAAAGAAAACAGTTAATGCAATATAAATTAATAAACCAATGGTGTACTTGAAGTCTCCCCAGCTCTTGGTCACGAACCAGCTGTCCTGATCCAAAACCTTAAGTACCTTAGGCCAGAAATAAGCTCTTGCCGGAGTTACATTAAAGAAAGATGCAACTACGATAGGGAAGCTCATGATTGAACCTGCAAAGATAACCGGGATAACACCTGCGGTGTTAACCTTCAAAGGAATATGGGAGGTTTGTCCACCTACCATTTTTCTTCCCTGAACCTTCTTAGCGTAGGTTACAGGTATCTTTCTCTCTGCACTGTAAAGAGCAATAACAAGTACGATGGTTGCTACTAAAACTGCAATAATTACAAGACATGCAATAATTGCCTGTACTACAGGCTTACCTATAATATAAGTCTGAGCTAAGCTGATGAATTCTTCCGGCATTCTGGAGATGATATTGATGGTTAAAACGATTGAAATACCATTACCAACGCCGTTCTGTGTAATTTTCTCGCCAATCCACATAAGGAATGCACTACCTGCTGTTAAGGATGCGATAACAACTACAACATTTGTAAAGGTCAGGCCGCCTTCCAGGTAACCGGAATTACCAAAGCCGATGGCCATAGCGCCGGACTCGATAACAGCTAAAACAACCGTTAAATAACGGGTAAGCTCGTTAAGCTTCTTTCTGCCGTCCTCGCCTTCCTTCTGCATTTCTTCCAGCTTAGGAATAGCAATGGTTAAAAGCTGAATAATAATGGAAGATGAAATATACGGGGTTATACTCAGTGCGAAAATTGACATACGTGATAAGGAACCACCAGTCAGGGCATCAAAAAAACCCAGATTACTAGCGCTAAATAACTGGCTTGTTACATCTCTGCTAATCGCCGGAGCAGGAAGCAGTGTTCCTACTCTGACAACGATCAAGCAAATAAAAGTATAAATCAGTCTTACTCTTATATCCTTAACTTTTAAAGCATTTCGCAGCGTCCCAAACATTATACCACCTCAGCTTTTCCACCAAGAGCCTGGATCTTTTCAGCTGCACTTGCACTGAATGCATTGACCTTCACTTCAAGCTTCTTAGTAAGTTCTCCGTTTCCAAGGATCTTAACTCCGTCCTTCGGGTTCTTAATAATACCTACTTCCATCAATGACTCTACTGTTACAACTGCACCATCTTCAAATCTATTTAATACGTCAACATTAATTGCAACGATTTCCTTGGTATTACGGTTCGTGAAACCACGCTTCGGAATTCTTCTGTATAAAGGCATCTGACCGCCCTCGAATCCAACTCTTGGAGCTCCGGAACGAGCCTTCTGGCCCTTATGACCTTTACCTGCAGTCTTACCGTTGCCTGAGCCGTGACCACGTCCTCTTCTGAAATTATCGTTATGCTTGGAACCAGCAGCCGGTTTCAATTCTGATAAATTCATGTCGTGCACCTCCTTCTTTTCGTAATTATATTTCTTCAACCTTTACTAAGTGCTTCACCTGGTCGAGCATTCCTCTGACAGCAGCGTTATCAGGCAATTCTACAGTCTTATTAAGCTTCTTTAAGCCTAATGCCTCAATAGTTGCTCTGTGCTTGGGAATGGCGCCAATAGTGGACTTAATCTGAGTAACTTTTAATTTACCTGCCATGGTTTGGCACCTCCTTATTTTGTTAACTGCTCTACCGGAATACCACGAAGCTTTGCTACTTCTTCAGGAGTTTTTAACTGGCTTAATCCCGCAATTGTTGCAAGAACTACGTTCTGCTTGTTATTGGAACCAAGTGACTTGGTACGAATATTCTTAAAGCCTGCAAGCTCAAGTACGTTACGAGCAGGACCACCGGCGATGATACCGGTACCTTCCGGGGAACGCTTCAGTAATACGGTAGAACTACCGAACTTACCGATAAAGTCATGAGGAACGCTGCCGTTCTCATCCAGGGGAAGAGAAATTAATTTCTTAATTGCATCTTCTTTACCCTTACGGATCGCTTCCGGAATTTCGGTTGCTTTTCCGAGACCAGCGCCAACGTGTCCGTTCTTGTCACCAACAACTACCAGTGCTGTAAATCTGAAGTTACGACCACCCTTTACAACCTTGGTTACACGCTTGATTGATACGACTTTATCTTCTAATTCTAATTGACTGGCATCAACGATTGTACGTTTCATGTATTCTCCTCCTTGCTTAGAATTCCAGGCCTGCGACCCGGGCTGCATCTGCTAATGCTTTGATCTTTCCCTGATATATGAAGCCGCCTCTGTCAAAGACAACAGTCTTAATGCCCTTTTCCAAAGCCTTCTTCGCGATTACTGTGCCAAGATATGCGGCGGCAGCCACATCATTGGTCTTGGAAAGCTCAGCCTTAACATCCTTCTCAAGTGTGGAGGCTGCAACTAAAGTATTGCCAACGGTATCATCAATGATCTGTGCGTACATATGATTGTTGCTTCTGAAAACAGCTAAACGCGGTCTCTCAGGAGTACCTGTGAAACGATTACGTAATTTTAAATGCTTCTTAACACGAACTTCTGATCTTGATACTTTACTAACCATTTATTTCACTCCTCCCTTATTTCTTACCGGTCTTACCAACCTTACGTCTGATCACTTCATCAGCATACTTAATTCCCTTACCCTTGTACGGTTCGGGTGCTCTCTTTGCTCTGATTTCAGCAGCGTATTGGCCAACCTTTTCTTTATCAATACCTTTAACGATGATCTTGTTCTGTCCATCAAGAACGGACTCAAGACCTTCCGGATCAATCATGATAACCGGATGGGAGTAACCTAAAGTCAATGTTAATTCCTTACCAGCTTTCGCTGCTCTGTAACCAACACCGTTAATCTCAAGAACCTTCTGGTATCCTTCTGTCACACCTGTCACCATGTTAGCAACCAGTGTTCTGGTAAGACCATGTAAGGACTTCATTTTCTTTAAATCATTAGGTCTGGTAACTACTACGTCGCTACCTTCCACTTTGATCTGCATCTCTGCAGGTAATACTCTCTCTAATGTACCCTTGGGACCCTTAACGGTCACCTTATTATTTTCTGCTACTTCTACAGTTACGCCTGCAGGAATAGCGATAGGCATTCTTCCTATACGTGACATGCCCGCACCTCCTATTATTGATTACCAGATGAACGCGAGAACCTCGCCACCTACGTTTAATTCTCTGGCTTCTTTATCGGTTACTATACCCTTGTTCGTTGAAATAATTGCGATTCCTAAACCGCCAAGAACCTTAGGCAGATTATCTTTGTTCGCATATACTCTAAGACCCGGCTTGGAGATTCTCTTCAGGCCTGTGATGATCTTAACATTTTTATCTTTACCATATTTCAGGGTAATATGAATTGTCTTCATATTCTCGACTTCTTCGATCTCGTATTTCTTGATATAACCTTCCCTTACGAGGATGTCGGCAATAGCAATTTTCATCTTAGAAGCAGGAACATCTACTGTATCATGTTTCGCAGTATTTGCATTACGGATTCTTGTAAGCATATCTGCAATGGGATCGCTCATTGTCATTTCATTTGCCTCCTTTCTTAACTCTTACCAGCTAGCTTTCTTCACGCCTGGTATCTGACCCTTGTACGCTAATTCACGAAAACAAATTCTGCAGATTCCGTATTTTCTTAAATATGCATGCGGACGACCACAAATTCTGCAACGGTTATATTCTCTAGTGGAGAATTTCTGCGTACGTTGTTGTTTAATCTTCATTGACGTTTTAGCCATGGAAATACCTCCTCTACTTTCTAAACGGCATACCGAATTGGGTTAACAGTTCGCGTGCTTCTTCATCAGTCTTTGCTGTTGTAACAAAGATGATGTCCATACCTCTAACCTTGTCAACCTTATCGTATTCGATCTCAGGGAAGATTAACTGTTCCTTGATACCAAGGGAGTAGTTTCCTCTACCGTCAAATGCGTTGGGATTAACACCTCTGAAGTCACGTACTCGGGGTAATGCTAAGTTGATAAGACGATCAGCAAATTCATACATTTTCTCGCCTCTTAAGGTAACCTTGCAGCCGATTGCCATACCCTCTCTGATCTTGAAGTTAGCAACGGATTTCTTAGCCTTGGTAACAACAGGCTTCTGACCAGCAATAATCTCTAAATCTCTTACTGCTGATTCTAAAACCTTAGCGTTGTCCTTAGCCTCACCAACACCCATGTTGATGACAATTTTATCAATCTTCGGCACTTCCATTACGTTCTTATATCCGAACTTCTTTGTCATGCCGGCTACTATTTCGTTTAAATATTGATCCTTTAATCTAGCCAACTTAAATGATCCTCCTCTCTGAATTAATCAATTACATCGCCGGTTGTCTTCGCGAAACGTACTTTCTTGAGCCCCTTCTTGGTTTCAACAGTCTTGAAACCAATTCTGGTAGGCTGACCCTTATGAAGGTACATAACGTTAGAAGCATCAATCGGTGCTTCTTGATGGATAATTCCACCCTTTGGATTCTTTTGGCTTGCCTTGCTGTGCTTGGATACGGTATTTACGCCTTCCACTAACAGCTTGCCGTTGGTAACATCGATAACCTTGCCTGTTTTGCCTTTATCTTTACCGGTGATAACCTTAACGGTATCATTCTTTTTGATTTTCATCGTTGCCATCAGTCGACACCTCCCTATAATACTTCTGGTGCTAAAGAAACGATTTTCATGAATTGTTTCTCTCTTAATTCTCTTGCTACCGGTCCAAAGATACGTGTTCCTCTGGGGTTCTTGTCTTCCTTAATAATTACGGCAGCATTTTCATCAAATCTTATATAGGAACCGTCTTTGCGGCGTGCGCCCTTTACAGTACGAACAACAACCGCCTTAACAACATCGCCCTTCTTAACAACACCGCCTGGTGTTGCATCTTTGACCGAAGCAACGATGATATCGCCTATATTAGCATATCTTCTGGTTGATCCGCCAAGTACTCTGATGCAAAGTAATTCTTTCGCACCGGTATTGTCGGCAACTCTTAGTCTGGTTTCAGTTTGAATCATGATACTACTCCTTTCAGTTGTAATCAATCTGATTCGTACGAATAATTATACACAGAGCTTTCTTAATAAACTCTCGGGTACATTTCGTCTTACGATATTCTTTTCGATGAGATTATTTTGCTTTCTCTACGATCTCCACAAGTCTCCATCTCTTATCCTTAGATAACGGTCTTGTCTCCATTACCTTTACTCTATCTCCGATGTTGCACTCGTTATTCTCATCATGCGCCTTCAGTTTATAGGTTCTTTTTACGATCTTGCCGTATAAAGGATGCTTTACGTTATCTACAACAGCTACAACAATTGTCTTATCCATCTTGTCGCTAACTACTTTGCCGATACGAACTTTTCTTAAATTTCTTTCCACAACGATACTCCTTCCCATGACCGAGATGCCCGATCATTAAATTATTTAGAAGCCTTAGAAAGTTCAGAAATTACTGTCTGGATTCTTGCGATGTTTTTTCTAACTTCCTTAATTCTGCTTGTGTTATCCAACTGGTTAGTTGCATTTTGGAACCTCAGATTGAAAAGTTCCTTCTTCGCAGCTACTAATTCCTGGTTTAACTCTGTAGCTGATTTTGATCTTAAATCTTCTACATACTTATTAATTTTCACTGTTTTCACCGCCTTCTAAGTCTGCACGGGATACGATCTTGCATTTAACCGGCAATTTATGCATAGCAAGACGAAGTGCCTCTCTTGCTGTCTCCTCAGGAATACCTGCGATCTCAAACATAACACGGCCGGGCTTTACAACAGCTACCCAGTACTCAAGTGAACCCTTACCGGAACCCATTCGGGTTTCAGCAGGCTTTGCCGTAACAGGTTTATCGGGGAATATCTTAATATATACTTTACCGCCACGCTTTGTAAAACGGGTCATAGCGATACGGGCTGCTTCAATCTGGTTTGACTTAATCCAGCAAGGCTCCATAGCTACAAGACCAAAATCACCCTGGTTAATTGTAGTGCCTCTGGACGGCTTTCCAGCCATACTGCCGCGGAACTGCTTACGACGCTTAACTCTCTTAGGCATTAACATTAGTTATCGCTCCCTTCTACTTTTGCTGCCTTGGTAGGAAGTACTTCACCATGATAAATCCAAACCTTAACACCTGTTTTTCCATATGTGGTAGTTGCTTCTGCAAATCCGTAATCGATATCTGCACGTAAGGTCTGTAGCGGAATAGTTCCTTCACTGTAAAATTCTGTACGAGCCATATCAGCACCGCCGAGACGACCTGAAACGGAGGTCTTAATACCCTTAGCGCCTGCCTTCATGGTTCTTGCCATAGTTGACTTCATTGCTCTTCTGAAAGAAATACGGTTCTCAAGCTGGGTAGCAATATTCTCAGCTACTAACTGAGCATTGAGATCGGGTTTCTTGATTTCCTTGATTTCCAGATTAAGCTTCTTATCTGTAAACTTCTGGACCTCAGCCTTTAATGTTTCGATTTCAGCTCCTGCTCTACCGATAACAACACCGGGCTTAGCAGTAAAGATTATTATTTTTAAACGGTCAGATGCTCTTTCAATCTCAATCTTGGAAATACCTGCGCTGTATAGCTTCTTCTTCAGATATGTTCTGATCTTATAATCTTCAACGAGATTGTCAGCAAAATCCGCTTCAGCATACCATCTAGAGTCCCAATCGTTGATAACTCCGACTCTTAAGCCATGAGGATTAACCTTTTGTCCCATTTTTAACCTCCTTATCTCTCATTAAGCACTACAGTAATATGGCACATTCTCTTCTCAATACGATATGCTGTACCACGTGCTCTCGGTCTGATTCTCTTCATAATCGGTCCCTGATTAGCAAAGCACTCCTGAATGTAAAGCTTTGCAGGATCCATATTCTTAACCTCAGCATTTGCAATTGCTGACTTTAATAATTTCTCAATAACAGCGGATGCATATCTCGGATTATAAGCTAAGATACCGAGTGCTGTTGTTACATCCTTACCACGAATGGCGTCAAGTACGAAACAAGCCTTCTGTACGGATATTCTCGCAAATGATAACTTTGCACTTGCTCTGTTGTCCTTCTGCTCATTTCTTTCTCTCTTAATTTGGGATCTATGTCCTTTCGCCATGGATAGAACCTCCTTCCATTAAACGCTTACGCATTATCTTCTTGTTTTCTTTTCGTCTTTTCCGTGACCTCTATAGGTTCTTGTAGCAACAAACTCACCAAGCTTGTGGCCAACCATATCTTCTGTTATATATACCGGAACATGCTTCTTGCCATCATGAACCGCAATTGTATGTCCAACCATCTGCGGGAAAATCGTAGAACGGCGTGACCAGGTCTTAATAACGGATTTCTCACCGCTCTGGTTCAACGCATCTACTTTTTTCAATAAATGATCATCAGCAAACGGTCCCTTTTTTAATGAACGAGCCATGTATTCTAACCTCCTTAGAATTCTTCAATCTAAACTGCAATACGATTTCTGCCAAGGTGTTCAACCTCTCTGTAAGCAGAATTATTTGATTGCTTTACCGTCTCTTCTTCTTACAATAAGCTTATTGGACTTCTTGTTATGCTTTCTTGTCTTAAGACCAAGAGCAGGTTTACCCCAAGGTGTAACAGGGCCTGGACGACCGATACCTGTTCTACCTTCACCACCACCGTGAGGATGGTCATTGGGGTTCATTACGGAACCACGTACGGTAGGTCTGATACCCATGTGACGCTTACGTCCTGCTTTACCTACATTAACAAGCTCGTGATCAATATTACCAACCTGGCCAACTGTTGCTCTACAGATGATCGGAACCATTCTCATTTCACCGCTGGGAAGTCGAAGTGTTGCATACTTGCCTTCCTTCGCCATCAGCTGTGCGGAGTTACCAGCTGCACGAACCAGCTGAGCGCCCTTGCCGGGATATAATTCGATGTTGTGGATCTGAGTACCAACCGGGATGTTAGCAAGAGGTAAGCAGTTACCTACTCTAACTTCGGCTGTTTCACCATTCATAAGCTTTGCGCCAACCTGAAGACCGTTAGGAGCAATGATATATGCCTTCTCACCGTCTGCATAGTTGAGTAATGCGATGTTAGCTGTTCTGTTAGGATCGTATTCAATGCTTACTACTGTTGCCGGAATACCATCCTTTGTTCTCTTGAAATCGATAATTCTATATTTTCTTCTAGAGCCACCACCCTGGTGTCTAACAGTGATCTTACCCTGATTGTTGCGGCCTGCTTTCTTGTTTAAAGAAACAACCAATGACTTCTCAGGCTTTGATGCTGTGATCTCTGCAAAATCGGAACCAGTCATGTGTCTTCTGGAAGGTGTATATGGGTTATATGTTTTAATTCCCATGATTTGCACTCCTTTCAAAATATCCAGTGTAAAACTCTTGTGTTCTCACACTTGAGTTTGATATTTCATACTGTGAATAGTTTGCAATTCATCTCACAGTATTATTTAGCATTTCGCATTTTATAGACCTGAGAAGATCTCTATTTCAGCGCTGGCCTCTGTTAACTGAACAATTGCTTTCTTAATCTTGGAGGTCTTGCCTGTGGTGTTGCCGCGTCTGCGGTTCTTACCTTCCTGATTGATTGTGTTTACCTTCTTTACCTTAGCACCGGCAAACATCTTCTCAACAGCTTCCTTAATCTGATTCTTGGTAGCGTCAGGATGAACGGAGAATGTGTACTTCTTCTCTCCCATTGTACTCATGCTCTTCTCTGTTACCAATGGCTTAAGGATTACATCATAATATTTTAAATCTGCCATTATGCGTACACCTCCTCGATCTGCGCAACGGCACTCTTAGTTAATACCAGAGTATCATACTTTAAGATGTCGTATACATTAATGGAGTTTGATAATACTGTTCTTACCTTAGGAAGGTTTCTTGCGGAAAGCTGTACGTTTTCATTCTTCTGATCAAGAACGATAAGTGCCTTCTCCAGCTTGAAGCTGTCAAGAACTGCCTTCATCTTCTTTGTCTTAATCTCATCAAACTTTAATTCGTCAAGAACTACGATCTTTGATTCGTTTACTCTTGAGGTTAATGCTGACTTAATTGCAAGAGCCTTTTCCTTACGGTTCATCTTAAAGGAATAGTCTCTCGGCTTGGGTGCAAATACAACACCGCCGCCCTTCCACTGAGGAGCTCTGGTTGAACCCTGTCTTGCATGACCGGTTCCCTTTTGTCTCCAAGGCTTTCTTCCGCCGCCGCTTACTTCTGCACGGGTCTTAGCGCTCTGTGTTCCCTGGCGCTTGTTCGCTAACTGCTGAACAACTGCCATATGAACTAAATGATCATTTATCTCTACTCCGAAGACTGCGTCGTTCAGCTCTAAAGTGCCGACTTTTTTGCCTTCGATATTATAAACAGTTACATTTGCCATTTAAGTGTTCCTCCTTTCTTAAAGCTCTAGTTTGATTTCACTGACTGCTTCAGCATTACTAAGGATTTCTTCGGTCCAGGAACTGCACCCTTCACAAGGATGAGGTTCTGTGCTGCGTCAACTCTGACAACTTCAAGGTTCTGTACTGTAGCTCTTGTAGTACCCATATGACCAGGCATGTGCTTACCAGGGAATACTCTACCGGGTGTTGTTGCTGCACCATTGGAACCTGCATGTCTGTGGTACTTGGAACCGTGCTTCATCGGTCCTCTTGATAAGTTGTGTCTCTTAATTGCGCCCTGGAAACCTTTTCCCTTGGTCTTGCCAACTGCATCTACCCTGTCACCAGCTGCAAAGATATCAGCCTTGATTTCCTGACCTACTTTGTAGTCAGCGCAGTTTTCAAACCGGAATTCTCTAAGATGTCTTTTATTCGCAACACCTGCTTTTGCAAAGTGTCCTTTTCTTGGCTTGTTTACCAGAGTCTCTCTGATATCACCAAAACCAACCTGTATTGCATCATAACCGTCATTTTCTACTGTCTTAACCTGTGTTACAAACAGCGGACCAGCCTGCAATACTGTAACCGGAATAAGGGTACCGTTCTCATCAAATACCTGAGTCATTCCGATCTTTGTAGCTAAAATCGCTTTCTTCATTTTCTTACCTCCTGTTTAATCTACAGCGGATTGTACCACGTATGTTGATACGCTTCATACAATCATCCTAGACGGTAAATATACAACCATATATTAACCCTAAGGATTTTTTCTTTGCTTAATGCTTGACCTTCATCAACGATGAAGTTCATGACCTTGACACTACAGAATTATTTGGTTTTCATCTTAATGTCAATATACACACCTGCTGGCATCTCTAATCTTGATAATGCATCCACAGTCTTCTGGGTAGGTGTGATGATGTCAATTAATCTCTTGTGGGTTCTCTGCTCGAACTGTTCTCTGGAGTCCTTGTACTTGTGTACCGCTCTCAGAATAGTAATAACTTCCTTCTTTGTGGGCAACGGAACCGGTCCGCTCACCTTTGATCCTGTCTTCTTAACAGTATCGATGATTTTGCCAGCAGATTGATCGATTAACTGATGATCATACGCCTTCAATGTGATTCTCATTACTTGACTTGCCATAAAAAAAGCCGCCTCCTTTTCGCACTTAATTACAGTACGACAAGTGGTGACTGTACACTCATCCGTGTGTATCTTCATATTCCATACAATGTGACAAATCATTACTGATTTGTCTTCTGCAGTGCCTTATGAAATTTCTCACACGTTTTATCTGCCCGATGGCAGAACATATAGGTACAGTGACTTGTCGCCAGTTTTCTTAACTTGACCTTCGCTCCACGGAAAACCTACCGAAATGTCGGTAGCAACCTCACGCTTCAACGCTATCAATGTCACAGCATTTGATATTATACACTAAGAATATGGCCATTGCAAGTACTTTTTCAAATTATTTCTGCTTAATTCTGCTTCCCCTTCGGGGCCCTGTCTAGGCCCTCCTGCGCTCCTTCTTCCTATTATAATTATAATAAATCAATCCAAGAAACAGCAGAAGGCTCAGACAGGTTACGGCAGTACCTAACATCAGATAAGGCGTCCGATAAGTCAGAACAATATGATGGGTCCCAGGGGAAAGTTCCAGAGCAGAGTACATGATATTGGCCTGAAGAAGCTCTGTCTTTACTCCATCCACAGTGGCACTCCAGCCCTTACTATAGGGTATGCTAAGGAGTGTGATGCCTTTTTCCTTAAGAGTAATATCCCCCTCCAGCCGGTTACGGCCCTGGATAATATTTTGCATTGAGGATTGGCGAAGCTTCTCCACCTGCTTACCATATCCCTTCATATCCAGCTGGTATACGGAGATCTCATCAAGGCTATAGGTCTCCTTCTTTGGAAATGTGATCTTGATATAGCTTCGCTCTTTCCCATTATAACCCGTATTCACCAGATAATTTTTCTTGCCGAAATAGGACATATAATATTTATTTCTTACATTTACGTTTTTGGCTTTCTCCTTCTCCGCCTGTACCTTAAAAGTCTGAGATACAATGGCCCTCCGATCAATTTGCAGGTTGCCGAAGCGCAGATAGATCTCCCGATGAGCATCCCCATCAATATTCAGAATGATCATATTATCCTGCTGGGTGGCCTTAATCTTCCCATCCTCAGGCAGTAAGGTACTATCCGGAGAAAAGGTAAACTTAAGCTCCTGCAGCCCGGCATTCATATCCTGGCTGCTGGGTGCTGCGTGATCACTCTTTTCCTCCAGCACAACAGCGTACAGCAAAGCATTTTGCTTCTGAAGGGCACTAAGCTTTTCATAATCCTCTCTTAGGATGTAGTCCTCATAGGTGTAGCCCAGGGGCAGGGCATAGCGGTTCTCATAGAGATAATAGGTCTTATTGGCCTTAGTGAACTTGTTCAGCAGATCATAGCCATAGGGGACCATGGAGGGATAGTCGCTGACATAGTATTTGACACTGGCCAGGGTATCCAAGATGGTACGATTGTCCTGATTATCGATGCGAATGGCCGCTCTTTGGTTTAACATCTCCAGCTGCTTATAAAAGGTAGTCACATTGCCATCCATTAGGCTGAAGTAGGCCGAAACATCATAAAAGCCATTGATCAAAGCTTCATTGCGTACCTTGTCGCCTGCTGTGGCAATCCGGTAAAACTCCTCATCCTCCATGGCCTTCACTGCATCTACCGCTGCCGCTTCCGCTCCGTATATATGCTTCACCACCGCTTCCCGTGTATAGAACTGCTCTACATATCCCCCTGAATAGTAGACATATCCGTTAAAGCCCAGGGAGATCACCACCATGATATAGATCATACCAGCGCGAAGAAACTTCTTTTCCCTCATTCTCTCATTCTGCAGCAGCAGAATAAGAAGAAGAGTCAAAAGCAGCATCAAAAGGGCACAGATTGTAACCGGACTGTGCCTAACCAGGACAAATATTCCATAACAGGCTACTCCGGCAGCCAAAAGAGCTTTCTCCCTGGTATTGAGGTTAAATAATTCTTCATAGGTTGCAGCAAAGACCAGCGCAACCATAAAGGCAAGAAAGAAATCCCATCGATTTGCGACATAAGCAAAGCCGTTCATAAAATAACCAAAAGCAGGCACACATTCTCCCAGTATGGTCAGAAGGAAAGCAATTCTCAGCCGTTGATGCCTTCCGCTGCGATTGACAACCAGAATGGTCAGGCTGACGGCTAGCAGGGTGATGAAGGACAGATCGATCCAGGCGTTGCCGGGTGCCACTCCCGGGGCAAAGAAGCCTAGGAAAGCATAAAAATAGTACTTCAGATCATAGGTCAGAATTCCATGCAAGGATTCCGCCTTACTGTCCATACGACCGTTTTGCATGAAGAAATATATAACCGGAATCAGTACCACTGCTGCCATAGCAACCCCCAGCAGGTAGCAGCCTCCGGTCTTTAAGCCCGTGAGCAGAAAGCCTGTAAACTTGTTCTTCCAGCCATTCTTATATACTGTAACATAACGAAAGCTTATATAAAAAACCGTCAGCATAGTCAGCATATAGAAGAAATAGAAATTGCTTATGGTAGTGATAAAGCTGATTATGATAAAGAACAGAGGAAATCTGGCGGGTATTTTAGCTCCAGTCTCAGGCTGCACCTCCAGTGTCATGCGATCTGCAGGTATCAGTTCCCTGCTGCCAGGGCTGATGTAACGCAGCAGCTGCTCCGCTCCCACCAGGAGCAGGGGCAGATAGATCATGGGATTCATAAAATAGGGATGTCTTACTCCTGAAAAGAAGGAATAACCGCTGAATATATAAATTATGGCCCCGAGTACACAGGC
>JAJUHH010000010.1 GCA_029267975.1 Clostridiales bacterium | reverse complement strand
ATTCCAATGGTATTGGCAAGGACAATGTTAACTACTTCTGCTAATCTGCGCCTTCCGCGCTTCGGTGTATAAAGATGAGTAAAATAATAGATAAACAGGTATAATGGAACGATAAAAATGAGCCGCCGGGCATATACAGGAAATGAATAGAAACCAGTATCCGGATTCAAATTAAAAAAGTCAAGATGAATCAAGGGACTTTCAAATCGCAGGTAATAAGTCAGCAGGTAAGCGATGACGATGATGCAGGCGTCCATTAAAACATGCACTCGATTGAACATTTTCTGATTATCTTTAATCATATAATCACCTTCTTAACTACTCCTTACATATATGATGCATTTTGGTCAACTTCTCTACTATAATACATGATTGTACAGATTTCAACAACTATATTTTTCTTAAGATTATTTTAAGTCAGGAGACTTTTCATACATTATTTTAAATAAATTCACAGACTTTACACAATCTAATGCTATATTATAGAATAGAATCCGAACAGAACAGGTAAGTGAGATCGGAAAGGAGAATAGATATGTCAGAGTTTGATGACAAGGAAATAAATCAGGAAAATAGTAATAAGGGTGACCGTCAAAGCAATCCGCCCCAATACAGCTTCTGGGCAGAGCAGATCCCAAGCAGTGCCGGTCAAAGAGCTTCCCAGCCAAACAGTTCCTATTCTTATGGCTCTTATCAAAATAATTCCTATGGAAATAATTCAGATCAGTCAGGCCGAATGGGTGGATATACAAATCCCACCTATCATAATTATAGCCAGGCAAACGGCTATCATTATCATCAGGGGACTGGCAGCAGCAACTACGGCGGCTCTAACTACAATACTTCCGGAATGAACAGCCAGAATAATTATTATAACACGCCACAAAGTAATTTTAGCGGTAAAAAACCGAAGAAGGAACATAAAGGCCTGCGTTTTCTGGGAAAAGCAGTTTGCTTTGGTCTGATCGCCGGCTTAGCCTTTGTAGGAGTTGCCCAGATCGTCCGTGCAGTTAACCCGGATGCTGCAGTAATCGGAAGTAATGATAACACCGCGGATATAAGCTATAAAATTAATTATACCGATCCAGGAGTCATAAAAACAAAGAGTAAATCTGCAATCAGCAATATCGTAGATAAGACCATGCCGTCCGTTGTATCGATCAGCAGTACCACCACACAGACCACGAACTGGTTCGGGCAGCGCTTTGACCAGGAGGTACAGAGCAGCGGTTCAGGCTTTATCGTGGGTAAGAACGAAAAGGAGCTTCTGGTGGCAACCAACAACCATGTGGTGGAAGGGGCGACTGCCATCACCGTAACCTTTATCGATGCGAGTACAGCGAACGCAGTGATCAAGGGAACCGATGTTGCCGCAGATCTTGCCGTGATATCCATAGACCTTTCTACCTTAGAGGCTTCCACGCTGGATGCAATCGCCATTGCAAAGCTGGGGAATTCCGATGAAGTGAAGGTTGGAGAGATGGTAATTGCAATCGGTAATGCACTTGGTTATGGACAATCCGTAACCGTAGGATATATCAGTGCAAAGGACCGTGAGGTTGAGATCCAGACAGATGGCTACAATACAAGGAAGATGGTTCTGCTTCAAACGGATGCTGCAATTAATCCTGGTAACAGCGGAGGATGCCTCATTGATACCAATGGTAATGTAATCGGTATCAATACCGTAAAATATGCTTCCGATGAAGTTGAGGGAATGGGATATGCGATCCCCATTACCAAAGCAACTACGATCATCAATGAACTGATGACACGTGAAATCCTGGCGGAAAAGGATCAGGGATACCTGGGAATCATGGGTAACGATGTTACTGAGGATGTTGCTTCCTATTATAATCTGCCCATCGGTGTCTTTATCAATGAGGTAACGGAGGGCGGTGCAGCTCAGAAGGCTGGATTGCTGGCCGGAGATATTATTACCAAGGCGGATAGTGTAGAGATTACCTCCATCACACAATTAAGGGAATATGTGACCAGTAAGCGCGTGGGGACAGAAGTAACCATTACTTATATGCGTAAGACAGGCAGCGAATATAAGGAAGACACCCTCAAGGTTATCTTAGGTAAGAATCCAAATCTGAAGGATACTGAGTAAAAATAATATCTATCAATTGAGTAAAGATAGAAGCGATCAATAAAGATAAAAACTATCAAGGCAATAAAGATAAAACATATCAATAGAGTTAAGAGAATACAAGAATGAAGTATGGAATGGGAGTGCATGATAAGAATGCACTCCTGTTTTTGATTGAAATAGATTATATAATTTTAATAAAACATTAAAGTTTCAACACTTGTGTGATTAGAAACAATAAGATATAATCCCTAATATAAAATGGATCATATAATTTAGTAATAAATATTATTACAGATGATGATAGAAAAGTGGAGGGTAAAAATGAGCAGTAATAACTTTGATGATTATAATATAGATAATAAGGATCAAAAGGACCATAAAGGCCATAAGGATCAGAAAGATCATACTGACTACGAGGAGGTCTGTTATCTTTGCAGGCGTCCGGAAAGCAAGGCGGGTAAAATGATTCATATACCGAATCAGATTACCATATGTGCTGATTGCATGCAGAAGACCTTTGATACCATTAATCAGCCGGATAATCCTTATATGCAAATGATGGGCATAAATCCAAATCTCATTAATCTGTCCGGTTTACAAAATGATATTCCCAATGTACAGAGATTAAAGAAGAAAAAACCGGAGGAAGAAAAAGCACCCCAGCCAGCCTTCGACCGAAAGAGCATTCCCTCCCCCCATGTGATCAAGGCAAAATTAGATGACTTTATCATTGGGCAGGAGCATGCCAAGAAGGTAATCTCTGTTGCGGTTTATAATCACTATAAAAGGATTGGGGATACTTCGAATCCCGAGGTTGAGATAGAGAAATCCAACATGCTGATGATCGGACCTACCGGCAGCGGTAAGACCTATCTTGTAAAAACTCTGGCTAAGCTGCTCAATGTTCCCCTGGCCATTACTGATGCCACCTCCTTAACGGAAGCAGGCTATATCGGGGATGATGTGGAGAGTGTAATATCAAAGCTCTTACAGGCAGCAGGCAACGATGTGGAAAAAGCAGAACGTGGTATTGTTTTTATTGATGAGATTGATAAAATTGCAAAAAAACGGAATACTAATAGCAGAGATGTCAGCGGTGAGTCAGTGCAGCAGGGACTTCTGAAATTATTAGAAGGCAGTAATGTTGAGGTACCGGTGGGGGCTTCCTCCAAGAATGCCATGGTACCGCTAACGACTGTGAATACCCAGAATATCTTATTTATCTGTGGGGGCGCATTCCCGGATCTGGATAAGATTATCAAAGCAAGACTCAATAAACAGTCCTCGATTGGCTTCCATGCCGATCTTAAGGATAAATACGATAATGAGCCCAATATCCTGCAGAAGGTAAGCCTGGATGATCTGAGGGAATATGGTATGATTCCGGAATTTTTGGGAAGACTGCCTATTATGTTCACCCTGGATGGACTCACTAAGGATATGATGGTTAAGGTTTTAAAAGAGCCCAGAAATGCTATATTAAAGCAATATCAAAAGCTTCTTGCCATGGATGAGGTTGATCTTCAATTTGCTCCTGATGCCCTTGATGCAATCGCAGAGAAGGCAATGGAGAAGAAAACCGGAGCCAGAGCCCTAAGGGCCATACTGGAGGACATCATGCTGGATATCATGTACGAGATCCCCAAGGACGAGAATATCGGCAGGGTGGTTATTACCAGGGATTATATTGAGGGCAAGGGAGTTCCCCTGATTGAAATGCGGGGAAGCGCAAAGCCCAAGATGATTACTGCTGGCAACTGATCTACATGGAAGGCAGAGGGCAGCGAAGTAATCAGCAGTTTCGCTATAAAGGGAAGGTAGGGTGTCAATGTCATTATTCAGTACACTATTAAATAGGAAGAAACAGTCTAAGGAGCAAGGGTCTTCATTGAGCAGGGACCCTTCTCCTGCACAGGAGCAGATTGCAAAGCAGCAGGATGGAGGCAATGCGAGGCTATTTGACCCAATTGATACTCCCTCTGTGACAGACAGTGCAGCAGAGGAGGATGACCAGGAGGAATATGAGATTGTAGAAAGAGAAATCCTGCCTGCCAAGATAGTCTGTCCTGACTGTGGGGGTATTACACTGGAGGGCCTGGAGTTCTGTGACAAATGTGGCGGGGAATTGCAGTGATGTAATGTTATAATACTTTACTACATTAATATTTTATATTGACAAATTACAGCTCCAAGGTTATTATAGATAACAAGAATAAAAGCGTTCGTACAGAGCGGACATTTGTCTGCAGTCGCTGGGAGCGCTTTATTTATACCTATAAGTAGAGGATTTCAGAAATCCAAGAGACAGGAGGACATTTTATGAAGAAATTAAAGAAAGTTGTAAGTCTGCTTGTTGTTACAAGTATGGCTGTTGCAAGCTTAGCAGCTTGCGGTACCAAGGCATCATCCGGCGGGGATAAGTTTTTTATCGGTGGAATTGGCCCGGTAACCGGCGGAGCAGCTATTTATGGACAGAGTGTTAAGAATGCTGCAGAGTTGGCAGTACAGGAGATTAATGATGCCGGTGGTATTAACGGCGTTAAGATTGAATTTGCATTTGAGGATGACGAAGCCGATGGTGAGAAGGCAGTGAATGCTTATAACACCCTGAAGGATAAGGGTATGAAGATCCTTATGGGTACCGTTACCTCCGGTGCATGTGCATCCGTAATTGATAAGACCAAGTCTGATAATATGTTCCAGCTGACCCCTTCCGCATCCTCCAAGGATGTATTGGCCTTGGGCAATGTATTTCAGGTTTGCTTCTCCGATCCTAACCAGGGTATTGCTTCCGCAGATTACATAGGCAGCAAGGGTGTGGCATCCAAGGTTGCTGTAATCTACGATAGTTCCGATATCTATTCCTCAGGTATTTACGAGAAGTTTAAGGCAGAAGCAGCAGGTCAGAATTTTGAGATCGTGGCAGCAGAAGCCTTTACCGCAGACAGTAAGACAGATTTCTCCGTTCAGCTTCAGAAGGCAAAGGATGCCGGAGCAGAGCTGGTGTTCTTACCTATTTACTATAATGAAGCAGCGCTGATCTTAACCCAGGCAGCAGCCCTGGATTACAAGCCTATCTTCTTCGGCTGTGACGGTCTTGACGGTATTCTCACCGTTGAAAACTTTGATACTACCTTAGCTGAAGGTGTAATGCTCTTAACTCCTTTCGCTGCTGATGCAACAGATGAGAAGACTGCCGCTTTTGTAAAGGCTTATAAAGAAAAGTACTCAGATACACCGAACCAGTTCGCAGCGGATGCTTATGATGCAATCTACATCATCAAGGCAGCAATCGAGAAGAGCGGTGCTAAGCCTAGTATGAGCGTATCCGAGCTTGGTGATGCTTTAAGAGGCGCTATGACTCAGATTACTGTTGACGGTCTTACCGGTGCAGGCATGACCTGGTCCGAAACAGGTGAAGTTAACAAAGCTCCCAGAGCTGTAGTGATCAAGGACGGTTCATACGTTTCTGCAGAATAATGTAAAAGCAAATAATCTTTACACAGAGGGACACAACCTGTCCCTCTGTATACTTAGTGCATAGGGAAGATCAACCTATGCATTTCCTCATTTTTATGGCTATTTGGAAAATACTATACGATATCTTCTGTGATTTTGGCTTGTATCAGAATTTAGACTATGGTAAAATGGCTTAAGATTATTTATTCAATAGAATGTAAATTTATTGAATAAGAAAAAAATGCATCTTTATGCAGACGGGGGTTTTTATGAGTTTTATCTCTTATTTAATCAAAGGCATAAGCCTTGGAAGTGTATATTCTATAATAGCACTTGGATATACCATGGTTTATGGTATTGCCAAAATGCTTAATTTTGCCCATGGTGATGTTATTATGGTGGGCGGTTATGTCATCTTTACGGTAATGAGTATGATAGGATTAAATCCTTTTGTTGCCGTCCTGCTTTCGATTATATTATGCACTCTGTTAGGTATCACAATTGAGCGCGTTGCATATAAACCACTTCGTAGTGCTTCCTCCCTGGCAGTATTGATTACAGCCATCGGTGTAAGCTACCTGCTGCAGAATCTTGCGCTGCTCATCTTTGGTGCAGATACTAAGTCCTTTACCTCTATTATTGCAGTTCCTGCACTGAAGCTTGCAGATGGAAGACTAACCATATCCGGTGAAACCCTTGTGACCATTCCCTTGTGTATCCTGATCATGGTACTGTTAACCGTATTTGTTAAGAGATCCAAGACAGGCCGCAGCATGCAGGCAGTATCTGAGGATAAGGCCGCAGCAGTGCTCATGGGCATCAATGTAAATAAAACCATTGCAATTACCTTTGCCATTGGTTCCTCCCTGGCAGCGGTTGCAAGTGTACTTATGTTCTCCGCCTATCCCAGTCTGACCTCTACCTCAGGTTCTATGCCGGGTATCAAGGCTTTCGTAGCTGCTGTATTTGGCGGAATTGGTTCCATTCCCGGTGCTATGCTTGGTGGAATTTTATTGGGTGTGATTGAGATACTGGGTCGGGCATATATCTCTTCCCAGCTGGCAGATGCCATTGTGTTCTTAATCTTAATTATAGTGCTTCTTGTAAAACCTACCGGTATTCTTGGCAAGAAGATACAAGAGAAAGTGTAGGTGGATAAAGGTCGTATGGAGGCAAATATGAAAAAGTGGAATACCATCAATAAATCTACACGAAATAATATAATCACCATTGGAGTAATTGTTGTTATTTATGCTGTCTGCCAGCTCATGATTGCTGCCGGAGCTATGTCAAACCTCATGCAGGGCCTGCTGGTGCCCCTGTGCTATTACTCCATTCTTGCAATCTCCCTGAACCTGACGGTAGGTATCCTGGGTGAACTAAGTCTTGGCCATGCAGGCTTTATGTGCGTAGGTGCATTTGCAGGAGCATTTTTCTCAAAGAGTACACAGAATGGCATAGGCAGCAGTTTTGTGGGCTTCCTGATCGCCTTGCTCCTGGGCGCGATTGCAGCCGCGCTTTTTGGAGCATTGATCGGTGTTGTCGTACTGCGGCTTCGCGGAGATTATCTGGCAATCGTAACCCTTGCCTTTGGTGAGATCATAAAGAATGTAATCAATGTATTATATATTGGTTTGGATGGAAAAGGCTTTCATTTCTCAATGAAGGATTCTGAGGCACTGAACCTTGAGGAGAATGGAACAATCATTATTAACGGTGCCAAGGGGATTACAGGAACGCCCAAGCATACCACCTTTACCATTGCAGCCCTGCTTTTAATCGCAGCTTACCTTATTATCAGCAATCTTATTCACTCCCGTTCCGGCCGTGCGATCCAAGCCATCCGTGATAACCGGATCGCTGCAGAGTCAGTAGGAATTGACATTACAGGCTTTAAGCTTCTGGCCTTTACCTTATCGGCAGCTATGGCTGGCGTAGCCGGTGTGCTTTATTCCCATAATATTTCGACCTTAGTAGCAACACCAAAGAACTTCGGATATAATATGTCCATTATGATTCTGGTATTTGTGGTGCTTGGTGGTATCGGCAATATCCGAGGATCGATTATCGCGGCTGTTATTCTTACCCTGCTTCCTGAATATCTGCGCTTCCTGCAAGATTATCGTATGCTGATCTATGCAATTGTATTGATCGTTATTATGATCTTCAATTGGAATCCGACCTGTATCGCATGGCGTAAGAACCACTCCCTGCGGGATATCCTGCATAGCCTGACGGGAAAGAATAAGAAGGAGGCTTAAACATATGGCAATGCTGACTGTAAAGAATTTAGGCATCTCCTTTGGTGGATTACGTGCCGTAGATTCCTTTAACATAACAATAGAAAAGGGTGAGCTGTATGGACTGATTGGTCCTAACGGAGCCGGCAAGACAACAGCCTTCAACCTTTTGACCGGTGTATATAAGCCGGATACCGGAACCGTTACTCTGGATGGCAAAAACATTACAGGTCTTAGCACCATCGAGATCAATAAGGCGGGTATTGCACGAACCTTTCAGAATATCCGTTTATTTAAAGGCCTGACAGTATTAGACAATGTGAAGATCGGCCTTCACAATGATTACAAGTATTCTACCCTTGCAGGGATACTTCGTTTGCCTTCTTATTTCAAAACTGAAAGGCAAATGAGTGAAAAGGCTATGGATATCCTGAAGGTATTTGACCTGGATAAGGAAGCCCATTTATTATCTGCCAATCTTCCTTATGGTAAGCAAAGAAAGCTGGAGATTGCCAGAGCCTTGGCTACCAATCCCAAGCTTTTGCTCCTGGATGAACCTGCAGCAGGTATGAATCCCTCAGAGACAGAAGAATTAATGAAGACCATAACCCTGATACGTGAGAAATATGGGGTCACCATACTACTCATTGAGCATGATATGAAGTTGGTTGCGGGAATTTGCGAAAAGATATTTGTACTTAATTTCGGTACTGAACTGGCTAATGGTTTGCCTGGGGAAGTATTAAATAATCCAGAGGTAATCAAGGCATATCTGGGAGAATAGTTTCGCAATGACATGTGAGCCAAATGTCTTCACAGGAGAAGAGCAAGGAATATCGCATGGTGAGCTAATTAAGTTTATTTGCTCGGTTCATAAGAGGGGATCGTTTTACTTGTTCTTCAGCTTTCTTAAATAGTATAGAAATGAGGTGCCCTATGTTAGAGGTTAAAAACCTACAGGTTTATTATGGCGTGATACAGGCGATCAAGGATGTTTCCTTTACAGTAAATGAGGGAGAGGTAATAGCGTTGATCGGTGCCAACGGTGCCGGAAAAACGACAATTCTTCATACCATCACAGGCTTAATTGCAGCCAAAGGCGGTGAGGTACTTTATGAAGGTGTTGATCTTCAGAAAATACCGGCCCATAAGATTGTAGGAATGGGTATTGCCCATGTGCCGGAAGGACGGCATGTATTTGCCCAGCTTAGTGTATATGAGAATCTTCTGATGGGCGCATTTACCCGTAAAAATAAAGCGGAAATCGAAGAATCCTTAGAGAGCGTATATAAGAGATTTCCAAGATTGAAGGAACGTAAAAACCAGCTTGCAGGAACCTTAAGTGGTGGTGAGCAGCAGATGTTGGCCATGGGACGGGCGCTGATGTCAAAGCCTAAGATTATTCTTATGGATGAACCCTCCATGGGCCTTTCACCGATTCTTGTGGGCGAGATCTTTGATATCATCCAAAGCATTAGTAAGAGTGGTACCACAGTTCTCCTGGTGGAGCAAAATGCGAAGAAGGCCTTATCCATCGCAGACCGGGCTTATGTTTTGGAGACAGGTAAAATCGTGCTGACGGATGATGCAAAGAAGCTGATGGATAATGAATCCGTAAAGAAGGCTTACCTGGGCGAATAGCCGCGATGAGCGGATTAATTCATAAAATTAGAATATTGATTGAGCTAGCTTAAATCAATATTCATAATTTTATGAATAAGCGCAACGCGCACGAGAAAGCGTAGCTTTCGAGTTAATCCGCGATGAGCGGATAGCGCTACAGCGCACAGTGTAATCTCAAAGTTTTCAAGCATAAATCACAAGTTTATGGTATAATATCCTTGTGAGGAAGTATATAACAGAATCGACGGTGATATCAGAATGAATTCCTCCGGGGATTTGTTCTGATATTTTAATATTAACCTATATAAAAGAAGAATGCAGGAGGTAGGTCATATGGATAAGTATGTGATTACGATCGCAAGAGGTTATGGCAGTGGCGGACGAACCATTGGTAAGATGCTCTCGAAAGAACTGGGAATACCCTATTATGACAGGGATCTGCTTCGATTGGCTTCCGATGACAGCGGTATCAACGAGCAGCTGTTTGCCAAGGCGGATGAGAAGCTGAAGAAGAGCCTGTTATTTAGAATTGCAAAAAATGTTTATAAGGGTGAATTAATCCCCCCGGATAGTGATGATTTCGTATCCAATGACAATCTCTTCAACTATCAGGCCAAGATTATCAAGGAGTTGGCAGAAACAGAATCCTGTATCATCATCGGTCGCTGTGCGGACTTTATCCTGAAGGATTATCCTAATGTAATCCGGGTCTTTGTTCACGCTCCCCTTGAGGACTGTATCAAAAACGTAATGGATATGTTCGGTAAATCCATGAAGGAAGCAGAGAAAGAAATCCTTGCAATTGATAAGCACCGTGCAGAGTATTATAATTACTACACCGGCAGAGACTGGGAGAACGCAAGGCATTATGACCTCTGCTTAAACAGCAGTAAGCTTGGGTTCCAAAAATGTGTGGATATTGTAAAATCCTATTTAGATATTCGGTTTCGTTAAAGGAATGTGTTTCTGAGCAATCATTCACGGCCCAGATACATGTATCCATGAGCTTTGACAGAAATGAGGTAAGTCATGATCGCTGATAAGATGAAGGAATTAGTAAAGAACAGCTCGGTAATCCGTGCGATGTTTGAAGAGGGAAAGAAGATGGCTGACCTCTATGGGGCAGAAAATGTCTATGATTTCAGCCTGGGCAACCCAAGTGTTGAGCCTCCCCTTGCAATAAAGGAAGCATTAATCCAGGTAATTAACGAAGAACCGCCCAATCTGGTCCATGGTTATATGAATAACTCCGGCTATGAGGACGTCAGGGAGAAAGTCGCCCAGTCCCTGAATCAAAGATTTGGCACAAGCTTCGGATATAAGAATATAATTATGACGGTGGGTGCAGCCGGCGGCTTAAATGTGATCTTTAAGACTCTTCTTAATCCCGGGGATGAGGTGATTGTATTTGCTCCCTTCTTCGGGGAGTACCGGAACTATGTCAGCAACAATGAGGGAGTTCTGGTCATCGTTAGTCCGAATACAAGTGACTTCCAACCGAACCTGGAAGAATTTGAGAAGAAATTTACTGCTAAAACAAAGGCAGTCATCATTAACACGCCAAATAACCCTACAGGGGTTGTTTACTCAGAGGATACCATCCGCAGGCTGGCAGAGATCTTAAAAAGGAAGCAGAAGGAATTTGGCAGTCCCATTTATCTGATCTCTGATGAACCCTACAGAGAGTTGGCTTATGATGGGCTTGAGGTTCCCTATCTGACTAAATACTATGACAATACCATCGTTGGCTACTCCTTCAGCAAATCTCTGTCCCTTCCGGGAGAGAGAATCGGGTATCTGCTTATCCCCGATGAGGCTGATGGCAGCGAGGAAATCCTTCAGGCGGCCAATGTGGCAACCAGGATCCTGGGCTATGTCAACGCCCCCTCCATGATCCAGCGAGCAGTGGCAAAATGCCTGGATGCAAAGGTTGACCTGGAGCTCTATAACCGTAACAGGGAGCTATTATATCATAGTCTTGTAAGTTACGGCTATGAATGCATCAAACCCCAGGGTGCCTTTTATCTCTTTGTGAAGGCACTGGAGGAGGATGAGAAGGCTTTTGCGGCAGCTGCGAAAAAGCATAATCTCTTGATCGTGCCGGGCAGCTCCTTTGGATGCCCTGGGTATTGCCGTATCGCCTATTGTGTTGATTATGCCATGATAGAGCGTTCCCTGCCTGCATTTGAAAGGCTGGCCAGGGAGTATGGAAGAGGAAAGAGAGTATGAAAGAGTATAGAAAAGGCGCAGAAAATCATGTAAGCTCCGGAATAGATAATAAAGAGCTTAAGGCCTGGGAGAGGAACATCCGGCGGGTAACTCCTTATGTCCCCGGAGAGCAGCCATTCGATAAGGACATGATTAAGCTCAATACCAATGAGAATCCTTATCCTCCGGCACCCGGAGTGGAAAGGGTCCTCCATGGCTTGGATGCAGAACAGCTAAGGTTATATCCTGACCCAAGCATTAAGCTCCTGGTAGAGGAGTTGGCCGGCTTTTATCATCTAAGTAGTGATCAGGTATTCGTCGGAGTCGGTTCTGACGATGTGCTGGCTATGGCCTTTCTGACCTTTTTTAATGATACAAAACCGATCCTCTTTCCGGATATCACCTACTCCTTCTATCCTGTTTGGTGTGAGCTCTTTGGAATTGCCTATGAGCGACCCGCCCTGGATGAGCAATTTTGTATCCGCAAAGAGGATTATTATAAGCCAAATGGAGGAATTGTCCTGGCTAATCCCAATGCCCCTACCTCCATCTATGAAGAGCTTGGTGTGATAGAAGACATCCTCCTGCATAATCAGGATGTGGTGGTGATCCTGGATGAAGCTTATATCGATTTCGCCGGAGCCTCTGCCATAGAACTTATTCATAAATATGAGAACCTCCTGGTAGTGCAAACCTTTTCAAAATCCAGATCCATGGCCGGCATGCGGATTGGTTATGCCATGGGGAACCCAGAACTGATCAAGGCACTGAATGATGTGAAATATTCCTTTAATTCCTATACCCTAAACCAGACCGCAATCCTTGCGGGCGCGGAAGCAGTGAAGGATAAGGATTACTTTGAGGAGGGAATCAGGAAAATATTAGCTACCAGAGAAAGAACGGAGCAATATTTAAGGGAGCTGGGCTTCTCCTTCCCACCCTCGGGTGCCAACTTTCTATATGTTACCCATCAGCAGATTCCTGCCAAAGAACTTTTTGAGGCATTGCGGAAGGAGCATATCTATGTACGATATTTCAACGCTCCGAGAATTGATAATTACCTGAGGATTACCATAGGTACAGATCAGGAAATGCTTCATTTATATAAAATTTTGAAAAAATATATTGGAAAATATGAAAAGTAGTACTATAATGCTAGTGAAATCGAACCTTATTAACGATACACAGAAATGGAGTATTGAATGAGAGTATTAATTGCTGAGGATGATTTTACCAGCAGGAAATTTATGCTTCGATTTTTATCCAAGTATGGGGAATGCGATGTCACTGTGGATGGAAACGAAGCAGTAGAGGCATTTTCAATGGCTTTGGAAGCAAATGAGGGCTATGATCTGATTTGTCTGGATATTATGATGCCCGGAATGGATGGGTATCAGGCCCTTCAGAAGATCAGACAAATTGAAAGTGACCATAATTTTCCTGCAGAAAATGCGGTAAAGATTATTATGACCACAGCCCTGAGTGAAGGAAAAAATGTATTGAAAGCCTTTGATATGGGATGCACCGCATATGCCGGTAAACCCATTGATCAGGAAAAGTTTGAAAATGTACTGCGCAAATTGGAGTTAATATGAGTGGAAAGCCCAGGATGAATTTCATTCCTGAGGCTTTTTCTTTTTGTTATGACAAACATTGTTAAATTGTAGACATTTTTATAGTTTTTTTGGCAATCCTTCATTGACAATTTATTTTCGGATGACTATAATTATAGCAATTGAGAATTATTATCAATAAGATATAATATAAATGAATCGGAATTATATATGAATATCTGATTTTCTGAAATCAAGACGGAGGAGTTATAGCATGACATTACTGGGCGGGAAAATCGGTGAAACCTATAAGGTGCAATCGTTAAATCTTGATATTGCCGTCAGGCGCAGACTGGAAGCACTAGGGCTTACAGAAGGAACGGATATTACAATCCTAAACCGCAACAGAGGCGGTGCAGTGATTGTAATGGTGAGAGGCAGCAGGCTTGCAGTGGGTAAGAGAATTGCTGAGAAGATACTCATCCTCGCTAAGAATCATAAGGGGGAGAAGTAAATGAAGAAGGAATTGCAGGTTGGATTTGTAGGTAATCCCAATTGTGGAAAGACTACATTATTTAATGCTTATACAGGTGCGAATCTCAAGGTTGCCAATTGGCCTGGTGTTACGGTTGAGAAAAAGGAAGGAGCCTTTAAATATCATGATTACATATTCAAGCTGGTGGACCTGCCTGGAATCTATAGTTTAACCTCCTATACCATGGAGGAAAGGCTGACCAGAGAGTATATCATGGATTCCAAGGTAGATGTAATTGTCAATGTTGTGGATGCTTCCTGCCTGGAACGGAATCTTTATCTGACCCTTCAGCTGATCGAGCTTGGAAAGCCGGTGGTTCTGGCCCTGAATATGATGGATATCGTAGAGGAGCGGGGTATGGAGATCGATCTGCACCGACTGCCTGAGATGTTGGGGATACCGGTAATTCCCGTATCCGCCAGAAGGAAAACAGGCTTGGATATCCTGATGCATACGGTTGCTCATCATAAGGATCGAAAAAGCGATAATAATCTGGAGCATCATCATGTGGCGAAAGCAGGAAAGCAGCAGGCTGCCAATAGCCGGGGAGACTCAAGCAACCAACCTGCCACACGACACAGGCATGAACATCATAAGGAATATACCATGGTATACAGTGACAGCATCGAGGATAAGATTGATGAGCTTAGTATACTGCTGATAAAAAAATACGGAAAAATAGATAGGCTTCGTTGGCATGCGATTAAGCTTATGGAAATGGATCCTAGCGTTATGGCAAAGTATCCTCTGGACCTTTCCAAGGTGGTAAAACACAGCTATGAGGGAGAGATTACAAATCAGAAATACGATTTCATAGAGGAAATTATAGAAGAGGTTCTGGTGAACAAGGAGAAAAAGGCAGCCTCCACCGATCGGATCGATCGTATCCTGACTAATCGTTACCTTGGCCTGCCAATCTTTTTGGGAATCATGGCCCTGGTATTCTTCTTTACTTTTAAGATTGGAGACTGGATAAAAGAATATTTTCAGGTGCTCATTGATGCATTTTCCTCTGGCGTACTGTATCTGCTAAACAGCATGAACGCCGGCAGCTTTGCCACTTCATTGATCGTGGATGGTATTATCGCTGGAGTAGGTACTATTCTGACCTTTCTTCCCAATATATTTATCCTCTTCCTGGCCCTGGCCTTCTTAGAGGATAGCGGCTATATGGCCCGGGTTGCCTATGTTATGGATAGTATTATGGGAAAGCTTGGACTCTCAGGAAGAGCATTTATTCCCATGCTGCTTGGCTTTGGCTGCACTGTTCCGGCCATTATGGCCTCCCGTTCTCTTGAGAATATGAAGGACCGCAGAAAGACGATCCTGATCACACCATTTATGTCCTGTAGTGCAAGGCTTCCGATTTATGTACTCTTCTCTCAGATGTTTTTTGGGAACAATGCAGTCTATGTTGCCTATTCCATGTATTTAATCGGAATTGCGGTGGCAATTTTAGTTGCCTTTGTCATGAGCGACAGATCAGACAATACCATTGGCAACGCCCTGCTCATTGAGCTTCCTGAATATAAATCACCCAATGCACGGACGATTTTCATCTATGTCTGGGAGAAGGTAAAGGAATATCTGACCAAGGCCGGGACTACCATCTTTGCAGCCTCCGTGGTGGTATGGTTCATTCTTAATTTTGGTCCGGAAGGAATGGTATCGGATATGTCCTTAAGTTATGGGGCTGTGATCGGCAAGGCTATCGCCCCTGTGCTAAAACCGGCAGGTCTTGGTATGTGGCAGGTGGTAGTGGCACTGATATCCGGTATTGCTGCCAAGGAGGTCGTTGTATCAAGCTTTAGTGTTTTATTCCAGATCAGCAACATCAATTCACCCCAGGGGATGTCAAGCCTGGCCCAGGTACTGGCGCAATATGGTTTTGGAGCCCTGAATGCCTATGCCCTCATGGTATTCTGTCTTCTGTATATCCCTTGTGTTGCAACCATCGGCGTCATTCAAAGAGAGATGAGATCGGCTAAGTGGACCTTATTCACTGTCCTCTTCCAGCTTGGTATTGCCATGCTGCTGGCGACTCTTGTATATCAGATCGGAAGCTTGATTCTCAGAGTATAAGGAAAGGATGGATTTTATGGCAGGTGTGCTCATATTAATATTAATCCTTGCATACACTGGTTTTGTCATCTACAAAAAGGTGAAAGATACAAGAGCAGGAAAATCCTGCTGCGGATGCGATTCCTGTTCCGCTAAGAGCAGCTGTAATAAGAAAGATTAAGAAAACAGGAGATCAGGGTATATTTACACAAGCATAGGACGGTAATATTGCTAATATAACGGTTATATTACTGATATAAAGGAAGGAATGGATAAGAGGCATCCCGGACAAGGAGCTGTTTTATCTATTCCTTCCTCTTTCGCTTAAGTGAAAAGAAGCTAAGTTTTTCATTGTAATATAAATTTAATATTATTTTTCGAAATAGAAAAAAGGAAATAGGTATACCTTGTAGAATATTAGTAGTATAAGTAGAGCGAGCTTACAAGAGTAGCCGTGAATATTTCTTTCCTATTCACTCGTTACTGTCTTATATGAATCCGATGAATGTTTTTCTTCTTAGAACGGAGATGAAAGGTATGGAAAAACATTTGAACATCAGACAAAAGATGGAGTTAAGAGAACATGAGATTTTAAGTCCCTACGCTTCTTTTTCTGATCAGTCACTGGGCAGGGATCGCGATGAAGAGCCCTGTGATATCCGACCGGTTTATCAAAGAGATCGGGATCGTATCCTTCATTCCAAATCATTTCGAAGATTAAAGCATAAAACACAGGTTTTTCTGGCACCGGAGGGAGACCATTACCGTACCAGACTAACCCATACCCTGGAGGTATCACAAATCGCAAGGACCATAGCCAAGGCTTTGCGCCTGAACGAAGAGCTGACAGAGGCAATTGCACTGGGACATGATCTGGGGCATACCCCCTTTGGTCATGCCGGAGAAAGGGCACTGAACAGAATTTGTCCGGAAGGCTTTCAGCATCACCTGCAAAGCATCCGTGTGGTTGAAATCCTTGAAAACCATGGAAAAGGACTTAATCTGACCAAGGAAGTAAGAGACGGGATCAAGGAACACCAGACGGCAGGGAAGCCCTCTACACTGGAGGGTAAGATTGTAAGAATTTGCGACAAGATCGCCTATATCAATCATGACATTGATGATGCAATCCGTGGCCAGATTATCAGGGAAGAGGAGATACCGGAGGAATATACCAGGATCCTGGGGCATAGCCTGGGAGACCGTCTGGATACCTTAATTCATGATATCGTAAGCAACAGCGAGAATAAGAATGATATCATCATGTCTGTGGACATCGAAGCGGCAATGAAACAGCTGCGCAGGTTTATGTTTGAAAGTGTATATATGAATAAGAGGGCCAAAAGCCAGGAAGAGCAAGCAGAACGGCTCTTGGAGACCTTATTTGATTACTATATGAATCATCTTGAGCGTTTACCGCAGGAATATTTAAAGCAGATGGAGGAGAGAAAGGAACCGGCACACCGTGCTGTCTGTGATTATATTGCAGGTATGACGGACCGTTATGCAGTTGCTAAGTTTAAGGAACTGATGATCCCCTCCGCCTGGAGTGTTTATTAAGAGAAAAGGAATGAGTGCCAATCTATTTATGGCATTCAGGATTGTTATGAGAGGAGTACACAATGTTTTATTCGGACGAGCTAGTTGAAGAAATCAGAAGTAGAAACGATATCGTTAGTGTGATTGGCTCCTACATAAGATTGCAGAAAAAAGGCAGTAACCACATGGGGCTTTGCCCCTTCCACAATGAGAAGACACCCTCCTTTTCTGTCAGCGGATCAAAACAGATGTATCACTGCTTTGGCTGCGGTGTGGGAGGCAATGTATTTACCTTCATTATGGAATATGAGAATTATACCTTTCTTGAGGCCCTGCGTTTTCTGGCGGAGCGTGCCGGAATTGCTCTTCCGGAGCAGGAATATTCCGAAGAAGCCAGGAAGCAGGCGGATCTTAAGAGCAGGTTATATGAAGCCAATAAGCAGGCTGCTACTTATTTTTACTATCAGTTTAAGGGTCCTGAGGGACAAGCTGCTTATCGTTATCTGACAGCAAGAGGCTTAAAGGAAGAGACCATTAAGCATTTTGGTCTGGGTTACTCCAACCGCGTCAGTGATGACCTCTACAGGTATTTAAAGAAGCTTGGATATGAGGATGAATTCCTTGCTCAGACGGGTCTGGTTACCATTGATGAACGACTGGGCGGACGGGACAAGTTCCGTGATCGGGTAATGTTTCCGATTATGGATGCCAATCACAGGGTGCTGGGCTTTGGAGGCCGGGTCATGGGAGAAGTAGGACCGGAGGTGCCCAAATATCTGAACACACCTGAGACCAGGATTTTTGAGAAAAGCAGACATCTGTATGGGTTGAACTTTGCAAAGTCCTCCAGAAAAACCTACTTTTTAATCTGTGAGGGCTACATGGATGTTATTGCCCTGCATCAGGCGGGATTTACCAATGCGGTTGCGGCTCTGGGAACAGCCTTTACCGGCTTTCATGCGAATTTACTAAAAAGGTATACCAATGATGTTGTGCTGACCTTTGACAGTGATCAGGCAGGGATCAAAGCAGCCCTGCGGGCAATACCGATTCTAAAGGAAGCAGGCTTAACGGTAAAGGTAATCAATATGAAGCCATACAAGGATCCGGATGAATTTATAAAAGCCCTGGGGGCAGAAGAATTTCAGAAGCGGATCGAGGAAGCCAAGAACAGCTTTTTCTTTGAGATAGATATTCTACAGAAGCAGTATGATATGGGAGATCCGGAGCAAAAAACCAAATTCCTGCATGAGACTGCAAGAAAGCTGGTGAGTTTTGGGGATGAACTGGAGCGGAATGTCTATATTGATGCGGTAGCCAAAAGCTACCAGGTGGATGTGGAACAGCTGCGCAGACTGGTGAATCGGATAGGTTCCCAAATGATCGGTGGCATCAGTGAGAGCAGAGAGTCAAGACCAGAGGAAAGCAGAAGAAAAAAGGCTCCGGAGGATGGTATCTCAAAGTCCCAAAAGCTCATGTTAACCTGGTTGATTGAGGACCCCTCCTTATTTGAGAAGATCAAAGGGATTCTCGGACCGGAGGACTTTACCCAGGGGATTTATAAGGAAGTGGCCCAGCTTGTGTTTGATCAATATTACAAGGAGGGCAGCGTAAATCCGGCCCAGATTATCAACCGCTTTGAAAGCAAGGAGGAACAGTCTGAGGTTGCGGCGCTCTTTTCTGCCGGTATCCGTGGGGAGATGGATGAAGCGGGCAGACAGAAGGCCTTGACTGATACGGTAATGAAGCTGAAGGAGAACAGTCTTGATCTTCAAAGTCAAAAAGCAATCGAGATCAACGATACTGCTCTTTTAATGAAGATCATAGCTGAGAAGACCGAGCTTAAAAAACGCAGCATCATTCTATGAAATAGCCTGAAAATGCGCATTTCAGGGGATTTGCGCCATTTAGAAACTGCATATTTCATCAAATGATGGTTAAAATATAAAAAGAGTTTAAGAAGGAAGGATTATCTATGGACGAAAGTATAGTTAAATTTACCGAAAGGTTGAAGGAGCTATTGGTTTTTGCCGAAAAAAAGAAGAATGTCCTGGAATTTCAGGAAGTAAATGATTTTTTCGCAGATATGGAACTGGATCCCCAGCGAATCGAGAAAATCTATGATTTCCTGGATAAGCATAATGTGGACGTTCTTAGGATATCGGATGAGGATGAAGAAGACATCATCCTTGGCGATGATGAAAATCTGGAACCCCTGGATTTAACTATACCGGAGGGTATCAGTATAGAGGATCCTGTCCGTATGTACCTTAAGGAGATTGGTAAGGTACCCCTGCTCAATGCCGATGAGGAGATAGAGCTTGCAAGAAAAATGGAAGATGGGGATGACTATGCCAAGAAACGCCTGGCAGAAGCCAACCTGCGTCTCGTTGTAAGCATTGCCAAGCGATATGTCGGCAGAGGTATGTTGTTTTTGGATCTGATACAGGAAGGAAATCTGGGACTGATTAAGGCAGTTGAGAAGTTTGATTATCGCAAGGGTTACAAGTTTAGTACTTATGCTACCTGGTGGATCAGACAAGCTATTACCAGAGCGATTGCAGACCAGGCTAGAACCATTCGTATTCCTGTTCATATGGTGGAGACCATCAATAAGTTAACCCGGGTACAACGTCAGCTGCTGCAGGAGCTAGGCCGTGAGCCTTCCCCGGAAGAGATTTCAGAGGTTATGAATATGCCGGTAGACAGAGTACGTGAGATTCAAAAGATTTCCCAGGAACCGGTATCCCTTGAGACACCCATCGGTGAAGAGGAAGACAGTCATCTGGGGGATTTTATCCAGGATGATAAT
>JAJUHH010000009.1 GCA_029267975.1 Clostridiales bacterium | reverse complement strand
TTATAACCTTATTGATAATGCCATTAAGTTCAGCCATTCCAATTCCAAGATCAAGGTCAGTACAGAAGAAAAGGGAGAGAAGGTATTTGTGTCCGTCAAAGATTACGGGATTGGAATCCCCAAGGATTCCATCAAGAAGATCTGGGAGCGCTTCTATAAGACAGATGTCTCCCGAGGCAAGGATAAGAAGGGCACAGGGCTTGGCTTATCCATCACCAAGGAGATCATTCAGGCCCACAATGAGAATATCAATGTAATCAGCACCGAAGGAGTGGGAACGGAATTTATCTTCTCACTTACGAGAGCAGCGGAATAAACGCAGAAATGGAGACACTATGAGACTAACCATTTTACATACCAATGATGTTCACAGTAATTTTGAGAATTTTGCAAAGATCGTTACCATGATAAAAGAGCGTAGGGATGACAATACCCTGATTCTTGATGACGGAGATTTTGCAGATTTTAAGCGGATAGAACTACACGGAACCAGAGGAAAAGCCGCCTTGGAGCTCTTAGAATATGCAGGTTACGATGCCTATACCATCGGTAATAACGAGCTTTTTTGCGGGGTTGATATAACCAGATATATGGCTTCTGCCACAAAGCTCCCTATGATCAGCAGTAACTTATACGGTCTTGACCAACAAGCCTTAGAAGAGGTTAAGAAGAGTGTTATTATAAACAAACAGGGTCTGCGTATCTTAATTATCGGTGCTTCTCCTGACCTGGGTCCTTTTAATAAGCTTAGCGGCTTTACCATAACAGACTATATGACTGCCATAGCCCAGGAGCTTAATAGCAACCGTGGTCAGTATGATATTAGTATTCTACTCTCCCATCTTGGCATGGAAAAGGATCAAAAAATCGCCGAACAGCTAGATGATATTGATATCATCATCGGAGGCCATGCCCATATCCTCATGCAGGAGCCCATCACCGTGAATAATACCCTTATCTTTACCGCAGGCTGCTATGGTCAGCATCTGGGTTACTTATCTCTGGAGGTAGAAGATCAAAAGGTTACCATAATATCAGGCGAAACTATTGATATCAGCCAATGTGTGCCTGATGAAGGTACGCTGCAGATACTAAAGGAAAACAAAGAAAAGGCCATCGAAGTCTTGAGCGAGCCTCTCTATGAGCTAAGCAAAGACCTGTGGCATGATGTGGTTGAGGAGAATCCCATGACCAATTTTCTTGCGGATGCTCTCCGGGATGTACTTGGCTGTGAGCTTGGCTTAATCAATAGCGGTATCTTAAATGGCGGAGTCCGTAAGGGTCCCATTACCTGGAAGAAGCTGATAGAAATTGCTCCCTCACCACTTAACCCTACCCGCTATGAGCTTCAGGGCAGTGCCATCCTGGAGGCTTTAGAAAGCTCCCTGGATCCGGATATCTGCTATGCAGACGGCAAGGGTCCCGGCTTTCGCGGCAAATATGTGGGGCGCTTGCATGTATCCAATGCTGCAATCGTCATGGAGGGCCGCAAAATAAGCAAAGTGTATATCAACGGTGAAAAGCTAAATCCTGACCGCTGGTACACTGTGGCTTCCTCTGATTATCTTCAGCGAGGCACAGCCTATCCCAGCCTTCGCAGTGATAAAAACGTCACTTACAGCAAGGATTATATCCGAGACACCCTGAGAGACTACCTGGCCAAGGAAGATTTTGTAGAAGGAGCCTTTCATCAGCGTTGGCAGTCTTCCCATCTATGGTGATGCAGCTGCCCTTCCAGACGCATCCCTTCAAAATTATTCTGCCGGAGTGCTTCATATAGAACAATAGCGACTGAATTCGCAAGATTTAAGGAGCGGATATCACCAATCATAGGAATTCGCATGGTATTCTCCTTGTTCTGTAATAGAAGCTCCTCCGGTATACCGGCGCTCTCCTTTCCGAACATAATATAGCAATCAGCTTCATATGACACATGGGTATAAGTCTGCTGTGATTTGGTGGTGGCCATATAGACCTTTGCCCCTGGATTTTTCGCCAGGAAATCCTCATAATTCTCATATATAGTTAAATCAAGGTCTTTCCAATAATCCAGTCCGGCTCTTCTGATCTCCTTCTCATCCAGCCGAAAGCCAAGAGGCTTGATCAAATGAAGCCTTGTTCCCGTGGCCACACAGGTTCTTCCAATATTACCGGTATTGGCCGGTATTTCAGGTTCTAGCAAAACAATATTCATAGCACATCTCCAACGTTTATCACATTATTAATTGTATGTTTGTTTTCTAAGAAAATTAAGATGTGTGGATAGATATCCATACATCCTAATCTTACAGACAAGTGTGGTCCAGCTTTGCCGGACACACAGTAAGAAAAAAGGTGACCTTAATCACCTTTAATCGCTATATGTATTTCGATTTTCTTGCCGTTATCATATTCCAGTGGTACACAGATATTATGTGCAAAGGTTGCACTAAACGTTATGGTTCCATTTCCCACGGTGGGCGGGGTAATATCTATTGCAATTCCCTTTGTAGAGAATATTGTCGCTGTATTACCCATGATCATGTTGCCAAGTTCACAAATTGCACTTTTTGCAAGATCATCCATCACACTTATTGGCATCATACACATCTTAGAAGCGATATCGCAAGCAACCTGATCCTCAAAAGCGATCATTGTCTGTCCTTTCATCTCGCCTGTAAAACCGATAATGATGATTAATGTATTATCAAAAAATACGGGATTTTTTATATACGGCTTTCCAATCTTTGCATCAACAAAGCACATTTCTTTTAGTATTTTAGTCGATGCCAACAAAAACGGGTTAATATGATCTGCATTCACATTGGCCATCCCTTCACCTCCTATGGATATTTTAATCGCATTTTATCATAAAAAAGAGAGTTATCGCAACTATTTCCTATCATTTACACCTTTTTTTCGTAAATTTTCGACGAACTTCTCCATTCTTTCTAAAGCTATTTTCAGGTTCTCAATCGAATATGCATAGGAAATTCTAAGATAGCCCTCCCCGCAATCACCAAAGGCAGTTCCGGGTACCACAGCAACCTTTTCTTCCTGCAAGAGCTTCGTTGCAAACTCCTCCGAAGACATGCCAAGATCCTTAATGCAGGGGAAGACATAGAAAGCTCCAAAGGGTTCAAAGCAGGTAAGCCCCATATTACGAAGGGAATGAACCAAAAAGCGACGTCTCTGGTCATACGCGTCCCTCATCCTCTCAACATCGGGATCACCGTGTCTTAGAGCCTCAATACCGGCATACTGGCTGGTGGTGGGTGCACACATAATTGCAAACTGATGTATCTTGATCATCTGCTCCAGGATATTAGCAGGACCGGCTGCATAGCCAAGTCTCCATCCAGTCATTGCATAGGATTTGGAAAAACCGTTGATTACAATGGTCCGCTCTCTCATTCCTGGGAAGGATGCGATAGACACATGGGTATTGCCATAAGTAAGCTCAGAATATATCTCGTCAGAGATTACAACCAGGTCCTTCTCAATGATAACATCCACAATTTTGCTCAGATCCTCCCGGGTCATCACAGCACCGGTAGGATTATTGGGATAAGCAAGAATCAGAATCTTCGTTTTCTCTGTAATCGACTCCAGAAGCTGTTCCCTGGTCAGCTTAAAATCATTTTCCCCTTTTAACTCAATTACCACCGGTACACCACCGGCAAGAATGGTACAGGGATGGTAGGATACATAGCAGGGCTGCGGAATAAGTACTTCATCCCCGGGCTCTATCATAGCCCGAAGGGCAATGTCAATTGCCTCGCTTCCGCCCACAGTAACCATAACCTCTTTATTATAATCGTAACTCAATCCAAACCTTCTAGATAAATAGTTACTTATTTCCATTTTTAATTCCTTTAAACCTGCGTTGGAGGTATAAAAGGTTCTTCCCTTCTCCAGGGAATAAATACCCTCCTCGCGAATATGCCAGGGTGTATCAAAATCCGGTTCTCCCACACCCAAAGAGATGGCATCCTTCATCTCGCTTACAATATCAAAGAATTTTCTGATACCGGAAGGCTGTATTTTCATTACAGTGTTAGATAACGGGTTTCTCAAGGTGTAATCAGCATCCTTTCGTCATTGTGTGGTTGAACAAGGGGCAGGCCGTGCTCTTTGTATTTCTTTAATACAAAATGAGTCGCAGTACTTAAGACAGCTTCCATAGGTGCAAGCTTATCTGATACAAAATTGGCGACTTCACGCATGGTTCTTCCCTCAAGGATTACAGTTAAATCAAAACCACCGGACATCAAATATACTGATTGTACCTCGTCAAACTGATAAATCCGTTCTGCTATCTTATCAAAGCCCAGACCACGCTGGGGTGTAACCTTCACCTCAATCAAGGCGGTTACTCTCTCACTCTGTACCTTATCCCAATTGATCAAAGTTGTATAACCACATATGATGGCTTCTTCCTCCATCTCCTTAATCGCTGCCGCAACTTCTTCCTGGGAGGCGCCTAACATAATCGCCAGATCCTCTACTGAAATCCTGCTGTTTTTATCAATCGCCGATAAAATCTTCTCTCTCATACTTATCTCCAATTCTCCGTATGCATCGTTAGTTATGAAAAATTTTATGTTACCCAGCTGCTTAGAGGAATGTATTCCAGGCTATCCAAACCCTTACATTACCTTATACAGCTCATCGCTTTTTGGCGGCTCCAGAAAACGTCTTTCGTCTTCGTTTATGATAATCCGGTCATTCCCTGCTGTGATCCGTCCAATCACTGCTGCGGGGATTCCTTCTGATTTCAATTTCTCCACCAGATAATTTGCCTGATCTGTTATCATCAGCATACATCCGCTGGAGATCAGCATATATGGATTAAGGTCATAGAATTCACAGATTTCAACAGTTTCCTGTTTTAAGAGTATCTTCTTTAAATCCACTTCCAGTCCAACCTTGGAAGCAGCACCAATCTCCCATAGAGCCCCAAAGATCCCGCCTTCCGTGACATCGTGCATCGATGTCACGCTACAGGCTCGTGCAACCATCGCTTCAGGCACTACAGAGATATGCTCTATCATTTTCTTCGCATTGTCAATGAGACTTTGGTTGCATTTTTGCCTGAGGTCAGCTTCTTTGGCAGCTGCTATAATGGCCGTACCTTCCAGACCAGCCCATTTTGTCATGACAATTTCCTGTCCCGGTCTCGCCCCAGCTGTTTTAATCATCTGGGAACGTTTCATCTTACCAACACCGGTAACTGTAATAATGGGCTGGAGCACTGCTTTGGTTACTTCCGTATGGCCACCCAGAATTTCAATGTTCAGCTTTTTACATACTGCCTCCATATCCTGCATGGCAGTGCGAAGCACTTCCTCCGGGGTATTCTCCGGAAGGAGAATCGTCAGCATGATGCCGATTACTTCTGCGCCATTGGAGGCAATATCGTTGGCTGTGATATGAACCGCCAGGGTCCCAATGTCTTGCGCTGTACCTGTAATCGGGTCTGTTGAGATAACAATAACCTCATCCTCAGCCACAGCAAACACACTGCAATCCTCTCCAATGGCAGGTCCCACCAGTACTTCTTCTCTTCTATGCGCTATTTGCTTTAATACAGACCGTTTCAAGACTGTTTCAGGTATCTTCCCCAGGTTCATCTTATCACTCCAAATGCATATGCTTCTTAGTCGTTTTATTACTCATCAATTTCCTCAAAAACATCTTCCCAGCTGTCATTCCAGGTATCTGCCTGGAGCTGTCCATCCGGATTGGCCAGATTATTATCAGAGGTCTCGGTGGAGTCCTTAGGCTTATCATTCTTTTTTGTGTCTTTTTTATCTTCTTTATCCTTATCTTTATCGGTAACCTCTTCCACCTTCTTGGTACCCACTGTGACATATCTGGGTGCTGCTGCGTAAGAGCTCTTATTAACCAGTGTTCGGCTGACTTCCTTACCATTTTCATAAATGACTTTGTATAACTCTGCCTTGTATCCGGTATGAGCTGACTGTGTAACCTTATGATAGGTGGTAGGCTGATTCGGGTCCTCGGTTATGACATCTGCCGGGGGATTAGTCTTTGATTTCACTACAGATACAAACTCAATCTTACGCTTCTTTGTATCCCTGGTTTCCTTTCCCCAGATATTAAAGGTAATTCTTCTTCCTTTGGTGTAGCCCTCGATCAGGATCGGAACCTCTGAACTGTTTTTGAACTTAAAATCCTTATAAGTTCCTGCAATGGCAGCATCTCTGGATAAGTCTACATAACTGATTGTCATGGAATGAGGCTGGCGCTCCACTACCTCCAGCTCCGCAAATAATACTGCATTATACAGGGTGGTTGTTACCTGGCAGGCACCGCCTCCGACGCTGTCGATTACCCTTCCCTGCAGGTAGGCACCTGCAACAAAGTAACCGTTTGCTTCCGTAAAGGGGGTCAGATATTTATATGCGGAAAAAACATCTCCTGGATATAATAAAGCATTATTAATGAGCCTTGCTCCATTGGCAAGATTTGCAGCTCTGCCTTCCGCAGAATCTGTGTATTCGGTAGTGAAGGTTCCAAGAAGGTCCTTCACCTGCTCCACATCTTCTCTGGTATATTCGGGCATATCATCCTCAATAACAGCATCCACTACCATATCCTGACGGTTCCACTGATCAATGGCCTGAGCAATTGCCTCCACTGTCTTCTCAACATTAACCTTTTTGCCGACAGTGTGGTCTGTATAGACAAACTCACCATTCTTTCTTGATACCTTGGCATTCTTGGGAGCAATATTATACGCACTGACTTCCTCAGCTACGATGTCCTTGATCTTTGTTTTATCACAAATAAAGGAGAGGCTATAGATAACATTCCCCTGCTCGATATCCTTGATATCCTTATATCTTTTAATCAGATTGCCTGCCTTACCAAGAGCCAGCGCCTGGTCGACATAATCATTCTCCTCCATCATATACCCCAGATCACCCATGGTGGTATAGACAACCTCTTCACCAACCATAATGGCCACACCTTTTTCACGCAGACCTTCGGCATATACTTTCACTGCCTCCTCAGCCTGCTCTTTTGTCATGCCACTGACATCAACCTCATCTATGAATACGCCCTTGACAATCGTATTAGCGTTTTCTTCAGCCGATGCAACCTTGGGTACCCCGGCAAACAGGAAGAAAACCGATAATAATATTGCGGAAAAGATCATATTTTTCCTGCTCATATTCATCCTCACTTTCAATACCAAATCTTATTATATCAAGAAAACTCTTCCGTATTTTTCTATAACTTCTTCCTATTGTAACAAGATATAAGGGATTATTCAAGCTATTCTTTTGAATGTCGGGCCGCCAAAAGCCCAAATTGCAAGCCTGTTGTCTGCTTGCTTTACTACTATGCTTTAAGCCTTGCCTCTTATCCTTTGCCTGCTTAAAGATTTGACATTTGTAGCGCAAATATGTATATTGAAATTGCGACCCCTTATCTGATTACGCTGAGGATCGAAGGAACCACCATAGCTAATACTAAAATTATGATAATGATCGTTGAAATAATCTTTTTTGATTTTTTGCCATAAAAATTCACTGTTTTCACCTCTTTTACAAAATTTATTCGAAAGGCTGTGATCTGCATGTTAGTATTTATCGGTGTTTTTGTTTTTTTATTTGCCGTTTTTATCAGGCTCAAGGTCCGCAAATCCCCTTCAAAGATGAATGAATTCTGGGATAGGGAACGAGAGGCTAATTTGACACGTCCCAAAGACATCTCAGGTCTTAATTATATCACAATCTCCCTGGATGCTCTTCCGCTGTCAGATCACGAAGATGCAAGCCTAAGGTCCTATCTGGCTGCCCTACGTAGTCTGGATGGTAAGCAGATGTTAAACTTATCAGGACAGACCAACACAGAGCTTAAGCTAAACTATGGTACAGCTAATCTGACCAGACTGTCAGCCTTTGAAAACAACTATTTTGAGCTTATGAGTAACCTGCACAAGTTTGCTGCCCGCTTATATGCTTTGGATTATGTTGCAGAAGCGCAGGCAGTGCTGGAATACAGTGTAACCTGCTCAACCGATATCAAGAAGTCCTATCGCCTGCTGGCGGAAATCTATCAAAAACAAGGAGCATCCGATAAAATCCTGGCATTGATTCGTACCATCTCTAATACGAAAATACCCGATAAGGAAAAGCTGCAGCAGGAGCTTAGATCCTTACTATAATTATTAATGTAATTGCTGTTTAATTATTGGCAATTATTGATGTAATTACTGTTATCATAATAATTAATAATATGATATAGAATAGTTGCTGCAATTGATAGTGCTATGATTGCAGCGATCTTCCCATTGTTGCTCCAATTGTCACTTCAACTGCTCTCGTAAGTGTCACTATACTCACTATTATTCTGATTCTATATTAGGTATTTTCTTGCTATTTCCATTTTTTATACCGGATTTGCTAACTTTTTTTCCTTTGGAGCTGATGTTTTTCTGATAATAGGGGCAATCTTCTCTTAAGAAACAGCGATCACAGGCTGGGTTCCTGGCAGTACAGATAGACCGTCCATGGGTTATGATCTGGAGATTATACAAGATCCATTGCTCCTTTGGCAACAGGTCCATCAGGTCAAATTCTATCTTCACCGGGTCCTCTTCTTTGGTAAAGCCCAAACGATTTGAAATTCGTTTTACATGAGTGTCCACCACGATACTGGGTTCATTATAGATATTACCACGGATGACATTGGCTGTTTTTCTTCCTACTCCAGCCAGACTGGTTAGGGCATCAATATCATTCGGCACTTCTCCCTGATACTGTGTCAACAGCTGATTGGCACAGGCAATGATGTTTTTGGCTTTATTTTTGTAGAAGCCGGTGGAATGAATGTCCTGTTCCAGTTCCTCCTGCTTTGCTGCTGCAAAATCCTCCAGACTTGTATATTTCTTAAATAGGTCCTTCGTTACTATATTCACCCGCTCATCTGTGCACTGTGCACTTAAGATGGTGGCAATTAAAAGCTGCCAGGCATTTTCATGGTTTAGAAACACCCTGTGATGGGTTCCATATTCCCGGTTCAGTGCTTCCAGAATACGCGCAACTCTCTCCTTTTCCTTCTTTGAAATACTTTTTTTGGCCAACTTAAACCTCTCTTTCTAATCCCTGCCCATCAGGATTCCCATCAAGTTTCCCATCAGATCTGCATTAGGTTCCTAACGAACTAAAATCAGACGGACTGCTTACAGAAGTAGTTACAACTGCAATATCTTCCAGCGTGCGGAATGATTCAGCGGATCCCTGTCGCTGTAGTTAAACAATACGATGGTTTCCTTCCTGATGGCTGTGCCCTCCCGGACGGACGCCTCTATATCATAAGTAAAGGCTTCTATATGAACCAACTGATGTTCCCTTCGGTATTGATCATAAAGCTCCTTAAAATTCCTGTTCTGTGTGCGGTCGCTGACAAAGGAAGGCCTGCTCTTTAAGTCCTCACGCAGATAAAGATCCATCAGGAGGATTTCTTCAAATACAGCTCTTAACTCTTCCTCTGCCGCTCTGTTGACTTGTATCAGCTCCGGCAGGAGGATGTCCCGATAAAAGCCCAGTAAAATTTCATATCGACGCAATCTGCTGTGGGCCATTTGTGTCAGTCCCTGTGCTTCATAATACAGAGACAGCTTTTCAAACAGCTTCATTTTGACCGGATAAAAATGCTCCAGAAAGCCCAGGGAATATTCAAACTGGCCGCTATTATAGTATTGCTCCACCATCTCACATACGCCTTTGAGCCTCAGCAGCTCCTCAAAGGACAGATGCTCGGTATAAAGCACTTCGTAAGGCGCCGTATCCCGATAAACGATATGATAGGTCTTGCTGTCTGCCTCCATGGGCGAACCCTTGAGTATCTTTAAGAACCCCAACTGCAGCTGATCCGGCTTCAGCTCATAAACCATCTGAAAGGAACGCTCAAAGGAGGCATAATCCTCCATGGGCAGTCCTGCAATCAGGTCCAAATGCTGATGAATATTCTTAGCTTCTTTGATAAGTCTTACATTCACCTGCAGCTTCTCTAAATCCATCTTCCGCCGTATGGCCTGAATGGTATCCGAATTGGTTGTTTGAACGCCGATCTCAAACTGCACCTGACCCGGTCGTAAGCTTGCCAGAAGCGCCAACTCCTCCGACGTCAATAAGTCAGCAGATATCTCAAAGTGAAAGTTGGTAATACCGTTATCCTCTTCCTTTAAGAACTGCCAGATCTCCATGGCATGTCGGCGATTGCAGTTAAAGGTACGATCTACAAACTTTACCTGCTTCACCTTACTGTCCATCAGGAATTTCAGCTCCTGCTTTACTAGCCTGCTGCTTCTTAAGCGTACTTTACTGTCAGTGGAGGACAGGCAGTAGCTGCAGGAGTATGGGCAGCCCCTGCTGCTTTCATAATAAATTATCTTATTATTGAATTGCTCTATATTATCATAGGGAAATGGAATGTCGTCCATATCTAAAGCAGGCCGATAGGGAGTCTCTATAATTTCTTCTCCCTGATCTGTCCTTGACCGATATACGATTCCTTTAATCTTCTCAAGGCCCTCAGACTCCTGATCCACCAGGTAATCACCTTGCTCAGAAGAGGTTTGTTCACCTTCTCCCACAAAGTAGTCATATAGCTCAAGAAAGGTTTGCTCTCCTTCTCCCACAATGATACCATCAATCTCGGGATGCTTCTTTAAGCAGGCCCTTGCATCATAGGATACCTCCGGCCCTCCAAGCCATATCTTCACCCGGGGACTCACCTTCTTTAGCTCCTTGGACAATCTGAGCACCATCTCGATATTCCATAGATAACAGGAAAATGCAACAACCTGCGCTTTCTCCTGATAGATTCCCTTCAGTATTTCCTCCTCCAGGTGATTGATCGTATATTCTACCAGGCCAATTTGTCCCCCTTGCTTCCTTGTATGGGTCTTGGCATAGGTACGTAAACAATGAACAGCCAGATTGGAATGGATGTATTTTGCATTGATTGCAACCAATAACAGTTTCATTTGTAATCATTCCTTTCCTTCCCCTCTTCTAGCATAAGTACCCCGCCCTATCCACCCTATTTATAAAAATTTAAGATCCCAGGCCTGGCATTCCTTACCGCTTAAATCTGATGAAGCTATTCCATATCATTGCTTGAATTTTCAAGCATTTTTCTGAGATACTATGGTTACGAACGATTTTCGGCCTCTATGGACAGATAGAATAACATATGCTATAGTGGGTTTTGTCAAATTAATACTTAGGAGGATGTTATGCTTCAAACGCTAAGCTTTGAACCGATTACTGCTGATAATATCTGCAAAACAGCAGAGTTTTTCAAATATAAAATCAGTCGTACCAGCGATTATACCATTGGAGCAATGTATATGTGGCGTGAATTCTACAACACCAGCTATACTATCTACGATGATATGATTTTATATAAAGTTCGTTTCTTAAATCGAACCTCCTTTACCATACCGGTGGGCACCGGCTCCATGGATCGTGCAATGAATGCCTTAAAGGATTATTGCAGGGAGCACGGAATACCCTTATGGTTCTGCACCGTACCGGAGGAAGGACTTCCCATCCTCTTAGAGGAATATCAAGGCACCATTCCCGGCATGCCCAGCCGTGACTGGGCGGATTATCTCTATCTGGCAGAGGATCTTGCTGAGATGGCAGGCCGCAGATATAGCGGACAAAGAAATCACATCAATAAATTCAAGAAATTATATCCGGATTATAAGTATACAAGAATAACACCGGAGAATCTCCCCAGAGTAATTGAATTCTTAAAGAATTATGAGCAAAATCACGGAAAGGAAGCATCCCTGGCACAGGAGGAAGTAAGACGCTCCATGGAATTATTGCCTTATATCCATCAGTTTAAACTGCCGGGTGCTTTTATAGAAGTGGATGGCGTTATCGTGTCAATGGCCATCGGTGAGATTATCAATGATACCATGTATTGTCATATTGAAAAGGCAAACCGAGATTATCCGGGTTCTTATCAGATGATCGTGAAGGAATTCTCCAGCGATATGCGTAATACCTATGGAATTCAATATATTAACAGGGAAGAGGATGTTGGAGACGAAGGTCTTCGTACCTCCAAGCTGTCCTATCATCCCCATAAATTGTTGGACAAGTACTGTGTCCTGGTGCCTTATAAAAATTTGTAATGAGGCTGATCCTCCTTCAGCAGGAAATACCTTAGGAAATCATCAAACAGAATCGCTGGTAAGGATAAGAAAAACCATAGGTTGGTATAGAGCAGACAAATCTGCCCCATGATATTATATGGATGCTTGGAGTAATCCCAAACATTTAATTTCAGCCATACATTTACGATCAGGCCCACGATAAACTCTACTGCAGTCACGATCAGTGCGGAAATTACCATCTGACTTAGCAGCGCCATATTCCAGGAATATGCCTCGTTCAGCATTCCAATGAGGAGAAAGCATATTCCTCCCGTAACAAACATGGATATATGCGAAAATCCACGAAAGATGATCTCAACTCCTCCGTAGGCAAAGCCTCCGGCCAGAAAGAGAAAGAAATATTTAAAGAAACGGTTGCGGGCCAGCAGCATGATTTCACCCCCCTTTTTGCTACCACCTATAGTTCAGTATATGCAGGTTTGCAAAATTTATAGCTAAGAGGGTGCATCAGGAACTGCCTGGCTCTTATACTTTTATCTTATATATCTTATGGTATAATTCAGAAAAATCTTATATAGGAAAGAAAAGAGTGTGGCGATCTGACAGACTGATCCTCACACTCTTTCTATGAATTTATAAGTCAAGCATTATAATAGCTTTTTTGAAACATGATCATCAAAAAAATGTACAAAGGGTCCCAAACCAAAGGCAGAAACCAAAGTTCCAAGTCCCACAATTCCTCCTGCATAGAAGCAAATAACCGCACATACTGCATCTGTTAGCATTCGGTGCCAAAAATACGGGATTTTCGGCCACTTCTTCGCCATGATAATTGACAGGCTATCGAAGGGGGCGATACCAACCGGGGGTGTCTGATAGAGGGATACACCGAGACTGGTAACAATGACTCCAATGAAGACCACAATTACTTTCTGCCACAGGGCCTCTGGTGTCAGGGAAAGCTTTTGGAAAAGTGAATAAAAAAATGTTACAAAATACCCTACCAGACTTGCGTTCACGATGGTACCGATCCCGATCAAATTCCTGCCTGTCATAAGCTGTATCAAAAATATCAGCAGATTAAGTATAATCAGGAAGTTAGCGTATGGGATGTCCACACGCTCTGCCAGAGCCATTACCATACCGGAAAAAGGGTCATTACCCAGCCTTGACAATTTAAAGATGCTGACTCCCAGTCCGAGAAGAATATTTCCAAGCAGCATAATTACACATCGTTTCACATAATTTTGACTTAACTTATTTTTCAGCATGGGAGTCCTCTTTTCATCATAAATTTTAGCGAGTTATTCTTTCCGGTCAAGACACAGCGCCCGGGCAGTAAAAAAGAGCAGTTATGGGACTGCTCTTTTTCGGAGAAGGTATTTTTGTTACTTATGGGGGTGTAGCAAAAACTATATAATGTATTGGGGTTTACGATAGTAAGTATAACATGTTATTCGACAAAAGTGTGCACAAACTTTACAAATTTTTCACCGGTTTTTCGTCACTGTGCACAAAAGTGGTTCCAGAGTTAGTATTTCCCCACTGGAACCACTTTTATTCTTACACTTATTCTTACTCTCTTTCTTACTCTTGTATCTTATAACACAGCCTGTTCTTGCTTCTCAGACTGTTCTTGCTCCAATTATATATTTGCCGCAGGTTCAGTCAGCTGCTTTGCTGCAAATAACGCCTCAAATTCTTCTCTTGTAATTCTTTCCTTCTCAATCAGAAGATTTGCGCACGCCTCCAGTACATCACGATTCTCGGTCAGAATACGCTTTGCTTCCTGATAGCATTCATCAATGATTGCTTTCACTTCATCATCAATGCGGTTTGCGATGTTCTCGCTGTAGCTTCTGGTATGGGCCAGATCTCTGCCGATGAACACCTCATCATCATCGCTGTCATAGTTTACCATACCGATGACATCAGAGAAGCCGTAACGGGTGATCATAGCTCTGGCAGTCTTGGTGGCAACCTTAATATCCTGGGATGCGCCGGTTGTAACATCCTCGAAGATCAGCTCCTCCGCAGCTCTTCCGGCCAGGTCAACAATGATCTCCTGCTTCATTCTGCCCTTGGTATTAAACATCTCATCCTTCTCCGGTAAAGGCATGGTAAAGCCTGCAGCACCATTGCCGGTAGGGATGATGGAGATGGTATAGACCGGACCCACATCAGGAAGGACGTGGAATAAAATCGCATGGCCTGCTTCATGGTAAGCTGTAATACGCTTCTCCTTCTCAGTGATGACCTTACTCTTCTTCTCTGTACCAATACCAACTTTAATAAAGGATTTCTTAATATCTTCGCTGTTAATATAGCTTCTGTTTTCTCTGGCAGCACCAATTGCAGCCTCATTCAGGAGGTTCTCCAGATCCGCACCGGTAAAGCCTGCTGTGGTCTGTGCTACCTGCTTTAAGTCTACATCATCACCCAGGGGTTTACCCTTGGCGTGTACCTGCAGGATTTCTTCCCTGCCCTTCACATCGGGACGTCCGACAGTAACCTTACGGTCAAAGCGGCCCGGACGCAGGATTGCAGGGTCCAGAATATCCACACGGTTGGTAGCCGCCATTACAATGATACCCTCATTGACACCAAAGCCATCCATTTCAACCAGCAACTGGTTCAGGGTCTGCTCTCTCTCGTCATGGCCACCGCCCATACCGGTACCTCTGCGTCTGGCAACTGCATCAATTTCATCAATAAATACGATACAGGGTGAATTTTTCTTTGCTTCTTCAAATAAATCTCTTACTCTGGAAGCACCAACACCAACAAACATTTCTACAAAGTCAGAACCGGAGATGGAAAAGAAGGGTACCCCTGCTTCACCGGCTACGGCCTTGGCTAATAAGGTTTTACCTGTTCCGGGAGGTCCTACTAAGAGAACGCCCTTTGGGATTCTTGCTCCTACCTGAATGTATTTCTTGGGGGACTTTAAGAAATCTACAATCTCCTTCAATTCATCCTTTTCTTCATCCAGTCCTGCTACATTCTTAAAAGTGGTGGTCTTATTCTCTTCCGTGGTCATCTTCGCTCTGCTCTTACCAAAATTCATGACCTTACTGTTGCCTCCACCCACCGAAGCCTGATTGGACAGGAAGGAGAATAGTACGATGATTATGATAAACACCAGAATATAAGGCAACACCGAAGTTAAAAACCAGCTTGGCTTTGAAATTGCATGAGTATTCGATATGATGTCCTTCTCAAATGCCATTTTCTCGATACTTACGATATCAGACCAATAGAAAGATTTTTCATCTCCGTCCTTGGTTGAAACAACCACCTCACCGGTAGTCGGTCCGTCTTCGTTCGGATAGATATCGATATAGTCAATCTGACCATTTTCCATGTCACTGATGAACTGCTTGTAGGAATACTCATTCTGATCCCTTAGCTCTATGTTATTGGAAAAATAAAATGTTACTATCACAATAAGCAGAATGATGATATACCAGCCATATCCTTTCATCTGTTTTCTCACTGAACAACCTCCTTTATATCTATCATTATTCCATTCCTTTATGAATCTATCAGATCAATGCTTTCGCGACTAATTCTCAACCACACCGACATAAGGAAGGTTTCTGTAATACTGGTCATAATCCAGACCATAACCAACCACAAATTCATCCGGTATAACAAAACCGACATACTTAACATTAACATCCATTTCTCTTCTGTCCGGCTTATCAAGTAAGGTACAGATATGGAGGCTCTTGGGAGCACGTGCACCAAGAAGCTCCTTCAGATAGGACAGTGTCCTTCCAGAATCAATGATATCTTCCACGATCAGAACATTCCTACCCTGAATTGATTCATCCAGATCCTTCAGAATACGAACTCTTCCTGAGCTGACTGTCTCACTGCCATAACTGGATACTGACATAAAATCCATGGTAACCGGAATTGTCAATCTCTTTGCCAAATCACAACTAAAGAATACACTTCCCTTTAAGATACAGATCAGGTGAACTGTCTCCCCTGCATAATCCTTGCTGATTTGATCTGCCAACTCGTGTATTCTTTTATTTACACTATCCTCGGATATCATAACTCTGACTTTATCTTTCATTCTTCATTTCCTCCATATCAATTAAACTCATCGATAGTATTTTTTTTGTGCTGCCAGTTACTTTATACCTTTCACTCATTCGGTTTCCTGAGTCAGGGATCCACATAACATGGCTGCCATCGGTAATTAGAAGTTGATTATCTCGAATCTTCCGTGGTACTTTCTGATCAATAAAGTAATCCTTTAACTTTTTTCGACCTCCCAGGGCATTGATTTGAATAAAGTCTCCTTCTTTTCTGGTCCTTATCTGAACAGCATTCTCTATTTTATCATAATCAAACCATTTCGTATAGTGACTTTTCGGGATGCATTCACTTTTTTTATAATCAAATAGCTCTGTCAGTACAGCCGTTCTGCAATGAGGAAGCTCCGTCCTCCCGGGAATCTGAAGCTCCACCGGTTGAAAAGGATTCAAATCAGCTTTTTCATAGCTTTTGCGGTAGAATTTAATATCATTATATTCCCTCTCGGCGATGATGCCATAGGGTATATGCACCTGCTTTCCCACCTGTTTCGTAAGAAGGGATAATGCCGCTTCCACATGCTTTGCTTCCAGATCCTTGCTCTGCCCTGCAAGCTTCTCAAGAATTAACCTGACCAGGCCCTTCCGGATGACAATATGCTCTCCGGCAAGGTCATCTGCACTGATCCTAAAGCTATACTCTTCCTCCATCACCAGGGAACGGTATCGCTGTCTGATGTTCTGATTCAGATAATCTCCTATCTCTTTTAATGTATTCGCTGCTTCTATAATATTGCCAACACTTTGAACATTAATCTCAGCAGAAGCATAATTTAGGATATTGTTTCGAATCTTGTTCCTGCTATACTTATCGGTCAAATTGCTGGAATCAATGATATAGGGAATATTTTCACTGGCAAGAAATCCTTCGATCTCTTCCCTGGTTACACAAAGGAGCGGCCGTATCAGGGTTAGCTTGGTATTTGATTCCTGCAGCGGTCTGCTTGCCTCTATGCCGGACAGGCCCGTGATACCAGAGCCACGAAACAGATGAAAGAGAAAGGTCTCAGCATTATCATTTTTATTATGGGCAATGGCCAGCTTATTGCACTGATGTGCAAGGCTATAGTCCACAAATGCCTGGTAGCGGACCTTACGTCCTGCCTCTTCCTCCGACAGCCCTTCTTCTCTGGCAATTCTCCCAACATCGTAATGAAAGCAGCCATACTCAATTTGCAAGGATTTACATAGGGTCTCAACAAACTGTTCATCCCGTCCGGCCTCCTCAGCCCGAAGACCATGATTGATATGAACTACGTGCAGTCTTAGGTGATATTCTTCCCGCAGCCGCAGAAGCACATGCAAAAGGCAGATAGAATCGGCGCCTCCGGACACCCCTGCGACGACGCTATCCCCCTGGCTTAATAAATTATTCTGTTGGATAAAAGATATTATTTTGTTAAGCATATGAAATCCCAATCTTATGGTATGTTATGCATATTCTAAACTTTTTACAAAAGGATTTCAATACTACTCTTTTTATTTTAACCATATTCCGGCGGTAATTACCGTCATATCATCCATAGGAATATAATTTCGCTGGGCGAGGGTAGCATCCAGAATACGGTTTGCTATCTCCTGAGGATTGGAGCTCTTGATTCCCATGATCAGCTCCGCAAGATAGGCCTCCTTATTCTCACTTTCAATACAGTCCAGAACCCCATCCGTAAGCAGTACAACAATATCTCCTTCATAGAGCTTCTTGGTCACAGTATCATAATCCACATTGCCGAACATTCCTATGGGCAGGGTAGTAGAAGTGATGGTTTCCACCCAATCCTCCCGTTTAATAAAGGCAGCTGCAGCACCGATCTTAATAAACTCACACATACCCGTAAAGAGATTGATAATACCGATATCAATGGTAGAGAAGGTTTGCTTATCCGATTTCAGTACAAGGCTGGAATTGATCAGCTTGATGGCGGTCTCTGCCTTAAAGCCGGCTTCAATCATTTGCTCCAGCAAAGACATGACGGTTTCGCTTTCTTCCCCGGCCTCCATGCCTGTTCCCATACCATCAGACAGAGCAAGCATGAATTCCCCGTTCTCCAGCTTCAGGATTGAGAAATTATCTCCGGACACATCCTCCTTCATGGCTCTGGCTACTCCGGTGAGTACTTTGAACTTGGTATCCTCTACAAAGATATAATTCTCACACTCCCTGGCAATAACGCTCTTGGAAGCCTCCGATGCCCGTACCTTGAGCCCTAAGGCCTCAGAGATATAGGTAGCTGCTTCCTTGGCGGTAATACAGCGTCCTCCCCTGCAGTAAGCATTCATATAGATTTCCTTCCTCTTATCCTCCCGTTCCAGAATGGTAATGTCCTTCACAACGATATGCTCGCAGCGAAGTCTTCTGATTACCTTCTCCTCCTCTGCCCGGGAAGCCTGAGCCGCCTCATAGATCTCACCGGTGATGTCCTGAATAACACTTGACACCTCCTTCAACTGGTCTGCAATTACTTCCCTGCTCTCTGAGATCCTGTTCTGCCAGATATGATTAAGTTTGGCAATCTCAAACCCACGGTTTGTCTCCGTTATAAAATCCTCCACACAGATACAGCTGTCAAGGAAATTCTCCGGAACATCCTCCCTGCGAATAATCCCCTTTCTCTCAGCGACCTCAAACATCATACTGGCAGCCTGATAGGTCTGTTGAAAGCGCTGCTCCCAGCAGGAGGAGCATTGATCACAGTTACGGCATAGCTTTTCTGAAATATCTTCAAAGATACGGTTGATCTCGTTCTGCTTCAGCTTGGTCTGCTTTTCGGTTATGGTATCCAGTGTCTTTGACAGCTTCAGAAAGGACTCCGAGAATATCTTCATCCGAAGCTTTGCGATATTTTTTAAATTCTGGTTGGCAAGCTGCTCCTGCCTGCCGGTTCCTCCCGCCGCGTCAACCTTGTAAATGATACTCCCCGGGAGTAATAAAAATGCCATGACTGCCGAAACCAGTGCCCCGACTTCCTTTAGGGAAAGCACAGGCCCAATATTCCCAAGACCAAGTCCAGCCGCTGCCAACAGGTATACCACAGCACAAGGGACCCTTCCCATCTCACGAAATAAGGCTCCGGCAATACCCATCATGGTGAATGCACCAATATCCTCCACTGGTGCCCCACGAAGGCTGAGCACAAAGCCACATACAGCTGCTGTTATGGTTCCCTGTCCTGCACCGTACTTATAAGTAAAGTATAAAATAATAAAGTATGCCACCGTCTCTATCGGTGCCAGATACATACTCTCAAGCTTAGGAATAGAATACAGCATAACCGCTACAATGACCGCTATGCTGACCATTTGCTCATTGCTCATCCGAATGCCCTTTTGTCCCTGCAGGATATACTCTATGCCATATCGGAAGATGCCAGCCGAAACCAGGGCAATCGTTCCCTCTAAAAGAGCCATGATGACATAGTGCTCCACCGGGCCCCCGGCTGTAATCTCCATCAAAGAGAACAGGCATAATACCACCGGTCCCGTCACATACAGAAGCGGCTTAGGAATACTGTGTTTCTTGAATAGCGGTGACTCTAATATAATTACCGTTGTGATTAATGTCAGAGAATATTTTAAAATACCCGTGGTATTCATACTGCTAGCAACTCCGATCAGTGCTGCGATCATTGCCCAGCCTGCCTTGGTCCCCGCCCCGATCGATGCTACAAAAAAACCGATTGCCAAGGGATTCATAGAATAGAATACTGTCCTTGCCACCAAGACACCTATCATATGAATGAATATTGATCTCTTCTTCATGTCCTTTCGTACCTATGCTTTGTATAGGCACTTCCCCCTTTTCTCCACTTTCTCTGTCCTATCATTCATTGTGCTGTTCATTATAGGCAGGAGGATATGAAATCTTTGTCAAAATAACAGGGCGGATTTAAAAAACTTTTTGACAAGAATTCCTTCAAATAAGTGATATTCCCGAATATAGGGTGGTAATGTGGTTTAGGAAGATAAAAAAATGCCGTAGTTAAAAACTACGACAGCCATAATATCATATAATAGGGTAATTAATAGGGTAATAAAACCCTTTATAAATAGCGAAGGACGGATTTGAACCGCCGACACTGCGGGTATGAACCGCATGCT
>JAJUHH010000008.1 GCA_029267975.1 Clostridiales bacterium | reverse complement strand
TGCTTTATGAAGAGAAGCGTCTATTATCCCATGGATTCTATTCAAATCGTGCAGATAAAAGGAAAGGTATAATAAAGCGAATATTACCAGAATTACCATGGGCATAACAAAAGCCGCTTCCACGGTAATACTTCCACATATAGACCTCTTATTTCCACGAATCATAGCTTGTTCCATCCTAACACAATTAAGTTTCTCAACGTATCTACCAATAGCTCCCGATTAATTACATGAAAGAATAAAATCTTAATATCTATTTTAATAATCCCTACAGCAAGCTTCCTTTTGTGGCTGCAAGCAGAATAAGATAGCTCGCAAATAGAAAGGGCACAAAGGGGATACTTTTTTTCCTGTTGGCAAGACCCAGCATAAGCAAAAAGATGGAAAGCACGGCCGCAAGAAATAAGGCCAGCCCAAGCAGCTCAAGATTTATCCAGAAACCAAGTCCTAATCCGGTAATACACAAAAGAAGACCGTCACCCATGCCAATTTTACTCCGGGTAATCTTACTAAGCAGTATGATACCTGCGCCGATTACACAGCCAAGAGCTCGGTCCATCAGAGACAGATTACTGCAAAAGGGCAGGCAAATGCTTGTAAGCAGACCCCCTATTACAAGTATCCACAGCCAAATTTTCATTTTACAGATATCCTGAATCCCGCATACCAGCAGAAGCACAGCCAGTATTATCTTGATTATTAACTCTGCCATTTTCATCCTCCATTCCAGCCAGGCTTGTATTACTTCCAGCATCTCTTGCAAGGGCTTCTGCTGCCAACCTCTGAGACTGCTATCGTCCTCACATTACGTTTTATCCGGGAGCAATCCCTCCTGGTATGATACCTGTTGCCATCCGAAGTTATGTAGTAGCTCCCCAATTCATCCAACACTCCTTTTGCACAGCTCTCACAGGGATAATATTTTGCTCCCTGGTCATTTCTTAGGTCTCTGGGTATTCCATGAACAGCCCGGATCGATAGACGGATATGGGAGCAGCTGTCAGTCCTGTGATATACCGTGCCGGTCTCAGAGACATAGACCAGATCCGTCTGGTCTTCCCCTTCCTCCTTCCTGTAGGTTGCCGCAACCGTAAGGCCTGTCCAAGCTCTGACCCTGATCCTCTGCAGCATTGTCATATCCCTGATGACAAATAAGCGCAAGGGCAATCTAATCCGATAATGGACCTGTATATCAATCCATTCATTATCATGGCCAAGCTCCACGGCATGAAAGCTTACACCCTCAAGGCCATTTATAATGAAGCTTTGATTAATGCCCTCCGTATTCAGATACTTTTTCGCATATTGTTTTAAGATACTTGCATCGATCAAGGAGGTCACGAAATCTGTAAGCCCAAGGTCTGCCCTCTCTTCGAAGATCGTTTCATCAAAATCCAAAGCCGTAGTATTTTCCTTAAAATCATCATATAGATACGCAGTTTTTGCCATGGAAAGCCCCATCTTCGTGATGGCAGCCTGGATATGCTCCTGCAGGAGAAAAATCTGAATGAAATATAAGAGCGCAATCATTGCGAATAGGAACAGGGGTAAAACAAGGGCCGCCTCAACGGTCAGGGAAGCGGTACTCCATTTCTTTCTCACATGTGCCATAGACCCCTCCTAGCGGCCAGACAGGTTTATTTATTCGATTGATGGACTGGGATGTCCGCTCTTCAAGTAGAAGAATAAGTTTCATAAGCAAATGATTTCTTGGAGAGAGATTAATTTTGATTTTAATTTTTTTGATTTAATAGAATAAAAAGTTGTAGTGACAGAAGAGCGGACATCCCAGTCCATCATGAAATTGCAGATAAAATATTAATAACTATGCTCCGCTATGGAAGAAAATCGAAAGCCCTTAACTTTATGCTTTTTATCCTTTTGCATAAATGGGACGGTTAGAAACCTTGCTTCACTTATAAATTCTGCTTCCACCCGAAAGCCATACAGACAATTTTGAAGAAGAAAAGCATCCTCATAACGAAGGTTAATATTCTCCTGTATCAGATCCATAGAACGAAAAGCAAGCTTATCTTGAGGCGTTAAGAGCATAAATAGTCTAAGGTAATCCCTGTAGCTGAGGGAAGGACCTGATGTAACTAGCTGCTCCGCCTTATTCTTTAAAAAATCATGATTAATAAGAAATAGCTCCGGGAAGGTCAGAATAATCTTATTCTTAATTAAGGGCAGCTCCTTTCCCATAAGCAAGCCGCAGGTATCAAGTAAGGCCTCAGAAAACGCCCATAATAGCAGTAACGCTGTCTTTGTTATACTGATTAAGGCGGGCAAGCCTGTAAATCCCACCATAGCGTTTGCCACTGCCAGGGCTTGCTCCTGACAGGTTTTATTACCAAGTATGCTTACAAAGTCCATGATCATACGAATAAATATGATTCTGGCAATCATGGATGAAAGATTATCTGCATCCTTTTGCTGTCCCGCCAATATATATTCCAGTTCATAGACCAGTGCAGAGGGCTTTCTCCCGGAGCTATCCTCCCCCTGACTGGGATAGGTCTCAAAATGTGTTTTCAAATACTCCTGGAAGAGTAATTGCTTGCCTATGATATTCACAGAATTACCGAGGGCATCCTTTAGCTTGGGGAAATCATTGAAATATTGAAATAAGCCCTGTATGCCTGTGGTATTGTTGCCTTTCGCAAAGTTATCAATAAATTCCCTGAGCAGATTTGCAGAAGTACTACTCTCCTCTTTTAGGGCTGCTAGGGCGGAGGGCAATTGCGTTCGGGAAAGTATCTGCTTTGATATAAGTGCCGAATCAACAATTAGCCCTGTTAAACCAAGCTCTAATTGCTTCCCAAGTTCCTCCACAGGATTGCTGCCCTTCGTATGATCCAGCACCAGAGAGCTGTAATCCAACTGCAGTTCTTTAATTTGATAATTATTCAGTGTATACGCTGCCTGATCAAGGTACTTCCCTGCTTCCAGATAGGCTTCCCCATTAAAACACATACTGAACTCTTCAATTTGTTCCTTCAAGGTTTGAAGAAGCTGCTCATCCTTTTCTAATAGCTGAAGCATCTGTGCGTAACCATTTCCCTTGGTACTTGAGCTGTTGTATTGCTTTATACGTTTCAGACTTTCTGTTAATTCTGCCAGAATATCTTCTGATAATCCATCCTTGTTCTGTTCCAGTGTGGCTTCATAATCAAGCAACACAGCTTTGGCCTGATCCATGGTCGTCATACTGTGCTGAATGACTCTCTTTGCCTCCGTAATCAATGGGAGCAGCTTGTCCGGAACTTTCTGTAATTCCTCCAGGAAGGCGGTGACTGAGGAGTTTAGTCTTTCTTTCAGGGCTGTTTGTACTGATATCTCCCCTTGTAGCCATCCCTGCTCCTGCATAAGTGCTTTTAGATCCTCATTTGCCTTTTGAAGCTCTTCCTCAGCGGCCTCGCTTCTATCCTCCAGCTGAGATAAAGAGCTTATCCTACTCTGTAGCTGGCTTATCTGATTGAAGATGGGAGCAAGCTGATTATTCAGACTGGCCAGGCTGCCAGCTAACTGATTCAGCTGTAGTAGGTCGTTTTTACTCTGATCCATCTTTCCTGCCGGATTGATAAATCTATTTTGAACTGCTAGGAATACGGCATTGTTATTGATCCCCACCGTCTCCGCAGAAGGCGTATTCATACAGATCATTTTTACGAAATACTCTGCCCCCTGCAGTCTTCCCTCCCTGTCGAGCTCAATTCCCTTCTCAGAGGTTGGTATCCCATCCAGAAGCTCCATAAGCCTTAAGGTATTCTTTTCAACCTTAGCCAGTTCATCTTCTGCAGCGATCTTTTTTTCATAAATTACACTTACTTTTTGTGGCTCCTCCAGCAGTGATAGCTTGTTTAACAAGGACTTAACCCCATCAGCCACTTCTTTATATTTCATATACTCTGCTGCCTCATTAATAAAAAGCTCTCCTTTATAATCCATCAATTCCGTTTGCTCACTCACAGTAATAGAAAGCGGTGCAATAGAATACAGCTCAAGGCCCTTCTTATCCCTCCCCATTCCTTGATTGGGCTGAAAGGTAAAGGACATATATTCTGCCAGCTTGTGGCTCATGGCCAGGGACTGATCCTTAGTGCTTCCCTCTCCTTTGTCATATCCAAGAATGTGGTACTCCTCCCATAAGGGTCCATAAAATTCAGCCAGTATCGAATCCATTGAGGTAGACAGAGCCCTCTGTGCAAATACCCTGGCTGTGCTGACCCTGGCACCTTCAATGATTGTCAACAGAAGTGATAGAATAAGAAATAATATAAGAGACAGATAAACTGTTATAGAACCTTCGGTATCCTTCCTGTGATATTTATGCAGCTATGCTCCCTCCTTGCCTCTTTGAACTCGGTATCCCCTATAGGATCAGGGTGTAATCGTAATATCTGTTGCTATCCCGGAAGCATCTGATGTTATGGATGCAAATGCCTCATTCACGATCTCTGCAATTTGATCTCGAAAGATTAGCACCAGCCCAATCAGGATAACAAGAATCAGAATAATCTCGATAACACCGACTCCCTCCACCTGCTTATTCACCGTTTTTAAATACAAGCTTTTTACAATCTCCATTCCTTTTTCCCTGCCGTCATACGGCAGTTCCTCCTTTCCTGATTTACTTTATACTGCTTCATTATCTTAAAATTGATGTTATTCATATTATGGAATGTTCCTGCTTTACCATCCGTTTAATTAGCTAATTTGAAAGGTTAAGAAGGAAGGTATGAGAACAATACTAAACACCAAAATCAGCATAAGCAACATGGGAAACAGGAGCTTTGTCCCCGCTTCCTCCCCCAGCCTTCTTGTCATAGCCTTACGCATTTCAAATGCGTCAACTGCTTCCTTTCTCAGCATGTCCGTAAATCCTTTATTTCCCTTCCTCAGGTTCTGGTTGATCAAAGAGCAGAATTTGATATATGGAATTAGGCCGATTCTCCTGCCATATTGCTCATAGGCAGTACTTTCCGAAAGCCCAAGCTTTAATTCATGTACGGTTGTCAGCAGCTCCTCATAGGCATACCTCTTATTGGGACGCTTATTCGTTGATCTTAAGCGATTGCAATATTCCTCTGCAATCTTGTCCCAAGACTGCTTTACCGTCATACCTGCATTGATTAGTAAGGTGAATTTATTAATAAGCTCCGGATAATCAAGCAGCAACTGTTCCTTGCGCTTCTCCATCCTTTTATCCAGCTCCTTATCTACCAACAACCAAATTAATACACAGAGTAAGATTCCAAAGGCCATTACTTGTAATCCAATAGGGTCTTCCTTACTGTTCCATAGAAGAAAATACTTCCCCATGGAAGTTGGCAGCTCCAACTGCTCCTGTTCTGCCGTTCTTTCAGAGACCTCCTTTATGGTATGCTCCAGCTCCTTATGAAAGAGCTCCTCCTCAGTATACTCCTTTGGCAGAATTGTAAAGCTCATTACCCTCTCATGCTTTTGATCAAGATAACTAAGAATGGCTGTGACATTGGTCCTCCTTGCCTGCTCAATGGCTGTGTTATCTATGGTTCCGTCTGAATGGATTAGCTTTATATCCTCGGGCCTCCAGCTTACTGTGATACCTGTTCCAGGAACCAGAGTGCAGAAATTCAGGCGCTCTGTAATCATATCTGCAGATTGATTGCTTCCCAGCACAATCTGCCCCAGATAGTCCTCTGCCCTGGCAAATACCTTGGGCAGCTCTTCTTTGGAATACTGCCTCTCCGGTATATGTATTGATACTTCCTGTTCTTTAAATGCCTTCTCCCCCTTCTGCCCTTCCTTAGAGACTTCTTTCCATGAGAGCTCAAGAGCAACTTGTGTACTTCCCTCTCCATGATCAGGACGGAGCAGATACCTTCCCTCCCGTAAGGGGCTCTTCTCACCAGCAGCAAGCTGCAGGCACAGGGAAAGAAGAGAGCATAATGCCAGTATCATATAGACAGCAGAAATCTTACTGCACCAATAAAGTCTTTGGTATAGCTCCGCTTTATTGGTCACATACAGAGCCTTCATAATATCCTCAACCTTAGCTGCGCTGCGCAGAAAGCGTTTGAATTTAAGCTTTGTCAGCAAAAGATCTGCCAGCGGATAAAGAAAATATAGCTTATGCTCCCTTTGATCAATCTGCTCCAACCACTCTCTTGGATAGCGAATGCTGAAGATAAAAAGAGCAGCCAGCATTACCAATACAACAATATTTACGATCAACATTCTTACCTCCTTGACCCTCTGTACTAAAGCTCTATTGCAACAATTCTATCAATGATAAAAAATGCCCCAAGATAAATCATCAGGAACAGTGTCATTATCATAATCCCAAAGGTATTATTATATAAGGGATCTAAAAATCCTGGGGAGAATATGGTCAGATAGGCAATGATAAGGAGGGGAATCACCTTCATCATATTTGCTTCCAGGCGCTTTCCTGCAATCAGAGTAATGATGTCCCGTTTTACTTCGATCTTATCACTTATGATACTTACAGTGGTTTTGATAACCCTTATCAGATCTCCCCCGGTACGTTTTGCAGTAGCAAACACCTGGGAAAAACTTTGGATATCCTCAATCCCGGAGCGTTCACCAAAGTCTTCAAGGGCCCGCTCCAGTGTTATATTCATTCTCAGCTGATTGCTGATATAGGCAAATTCCTGCAGAATCATATCATCCTCCCTGTAAATCTGCCGCAAATCCTTACAAGCCTCCTCCAGTGCATTCTCCGGCGAATAGCCTGCTTCCAAAGCCGCTGAAAGCGCCAGAATGGCATCCTTAAATTCCAGGTTCAGCTTCCAGCGTCTCTCCTCCATTAACATCTTTTTCTTTCTCCTCAGGTAAAAGTACAGGATCGGAGTTAAGGAGATTATTCCGAATAGATTATGATAGAAAAGATAGCCCAGAATAGTTATGATCAGAAGGCCCTGCAAAGAATACAGAAGCATTTCCTTCCAAGAGAATTGATAGTAATGATATTCTTTCGTAATTTACCCTCCCTTCCGATCCCTGAACAAACAGCAAACTGTATAATAAGCTTGCCCCTGGCTTTATAATAGCCCGGCCTGTTTCAGCTTTTTGGTATTTTGAAGTTCATTTCTTTTGCAATGTTTTCCTTGTATCCGACCGTTTTTTTCTCCGGTCTCTTCAAATTCATAGATAGGGTTAAGCTGAATCTCACCATTACGACAATCAAGAACCTCGGTCACTTCCAGCAAACGTCTGCTCCGGTCCCGCAGTCTTCCTAGATGTACGATAATATCAACTGCAGATGCGATTTGCTTCCTAACCGCCAGAAGAGGAATCTCAGCTCCTAACAGTACCAGGGCCTCAAGCCGGTTGAGCATATCCACCGGTGAATTGGCATGGCCGGTTGAAAGTGAGCCGTCATGGCCGGTATTCAAGGCCTGAAGCATATCAATTGCTGCTGCATCCCGAACCTCTCCCACGATTATGCGCGACGGGCGCATTCGAAGGGAAGTTTTAATAAGATCACGAATTGTAATCTCGTTACTGCCCTCCGAATTCGCGTTGCGTACCTCCAGCCGGACAAGATTGGGAATATTACGGATCTGAAGCTCCGCAGAGTCTTCAATCGTAATAATTCTTTCGGTGGAGGGGATGAAATTAGATAGAACGTTTAGAAATGTGGTTTTACCGCTTCCGGTACCCCCGCTGATGAATATGTTATAACCTGCAACTACCAGCTCTTTTAAAAAGCCGGCTACTTCTGTGGATATTGCTTCTAACTCAATCAGTCGCTCCATGGTGATAGGATTACTTGGAAACTTCCTTATGGTGACAATCGGGCCTTCCATGGCTATCGGGGCAAGAACAATATTTACTCTTGATCCGTCCGGCAGCCTGGAATCCACAATTGGGCAGGCTTCATTCACAATTCTGTTGGAATGTGATACCATTTGCTGTACCACATCCTCTAACTTCTGTACCGATTCAAAATGTCTGCTGCTAGGGTAAAGCTTTCCTTCTTTTTCATAAAAGATTTTATGGGGACCATTGACCATGATCTCTGTTATGCTGGGATCCTCCATGAACTCCTGAAGAATATCCAGCCGGCGTATGGAATTAAAAATATCCTTACGAAGTCTTTGCTTTTCTTTCAGCAGGATATACTCTTCTTTGCTATACTCAATTAAAATTCGATCTATGGTATGATATAGTTCCTCATCGCTGATTTCTCTGCCAAGGTCGATATCCCTGATTACTCTTTTCTGAAGCATTTCCTTTCTTTGATCCATAGAATCCTCCCATTAGCAGTCCAGGCAGTCCCTGGCCTGTGCCCATAGGGGGCTGTCCATTAGCTCTGAAAATGTACGATACTCTTCCCTGACAGAGTCCTTTTGTAACAGGAGATGCCTCTTAAACTTATCCCAGTGCGGAGTTATACCGATACACTTCATCTGTCTTTCAAAGTCCTGAAGTATTGCTGTTTCATATGCAGATTCCTCTGTAGGAATGATCACCTTATCACTGAGCTTCAAAATTTCAGCTCCAGCTTCGGAATAAAAGCCAAGCCAAAAGATAACTGCCTGATAATCAGTATGAAGCTTAAGTTCCGAGATCCACCGCTGCATATCCTCTTTCGTAAGTGTTAAGCTGTCAAATCCATGGGCACAGCCACTAATATAATCCAGGTTGTTGCCAAAAGTAATCAGTGATTTCATTTTCAGGGCAAGATCCTCATTTTCTTTAAGATAATAAATAAACTCTGATAGCTCCTGTCCTGCTTCCTTTTGAAAGGATAAGGGAGAGGTCGAAAATAGCTCCAGGGGAAGGAACAATACTTTTTTATGTATGGCAAGCTGATATGCCAGGCACCAGGCAAATACCAGCTTGCAAGCATTGGGTAAGGGGGAGAAAATCACGTATAAGGAAGTTTGTCCTGCTTCATTCTCCTCATATTGCCTGCTTTGCTGCTCTCGGTACTGTCTGAGCACCTCATCCATTACTTTTTGCGCCGGCTGGTACTTGAATATTGAGGGGGCCTCATCACCTGACTCCGGCTCAGAATGCTCTCTTAAATAGAAGCGGCAACTTATTTTATCTGCATATTCTTCTAAGGAGATCTGACGTCCAAGTATCAGTATCTCAAGAGTATGTGACTTTAAATAGTCTTCCAGGCTTTCCTGCAAGGAGAATGCCAGAAGCTCATAAGAAAACTCTTTTTTATTTTTAAAATATTCCATAAAGCGGGTAACATAGAAAAGGTCAGAATCGTAGACAGCCAAAATCTTTTTCATTTTGGAGATCCTCCTAATATGGGATAGCAGCTTTTGGGGAAAAGTTTTATACCGATATTATGAAGCTTTCATGATGACCTCATTATTGCTGAGGCTTTAGATAAATTAGAAACAACGATTACTATTTAACTAATAGGAATAATTGCCATGTGAATATATTACAATATGCTCTAATTATTGTCAAATGTAATTATTTATTGTAAATATCTTTTGTTATTATTAACATAAGCTGTCAAATTTCATATCTATTATATACAAAATTACTTATACAAAACTTAAGCATTGGCTTGCCAGGAGCATGAGAATGCCTGCTAACCCTTACGGGTATTCTTACGGGTTTTATATGCACGTTTATATTCATACATTTTTTCATCCGCAATACTCAGCAGCTCCTCTGCCAACAAAGCGTTATCTTCATTGATTTGAATAATCCCATAGCTTAAACTGTGCTCATAGGAAACATTTTTCTCACATTGATGGGCTAATAAGCTGTTACGTGCCCCCTCCATTCTTTCAAAGGCTGTACTCATATCTATGCTCTTATCAAGAAGCAGGAATTCGTCTCCACCCACACGGCATATGACAGCCTCAGGCAAAGATTCACGCAGCTTATCAGCCACACATTGGATATATCGATCTCCCTCTGTGTGGCCAAATTTATCATTTACATATTTTAAGTTATCAATATCTGCAAAGCACAGAATAAAGGAGCTATTTTCCTTGATCCATTCCTGCAATAGCTCCATCCCGTAATGACGATTATACAGCCTGGTCAGGGTATCATGGAAAGCAGCCTTCTGCAGCGTATAAAGCTTCTCCTTATCCCTGCTGATATCCGTTAGTACAAAGGCAATAGCACAGCCATCCATCCAGTTAACAGGCTTTAATTCCACAGAAAAATACTGGGTTCCCTGATTACCGGATAGCTCAAGCTCAATTATGTGATGATGATCGCTTATATCAACAGCTTCTACCTGTTGTTTCAGCCATTCCTGTAGTTGTACTTCACAAGTGGGGTCCTGCAATATTTTGTCTGCCTCATGATTAGCATAGATCCATTCCAGGGTCTCCTTGTCCAGAACAATAATCCACTGAGATAATTTTTTTGTAATAGCTTCAAGTAAACTGTTGCTACGCTTTAAGGCCTGCATTTGACGGCGAGTCTCATCCATTTTGTCTACAAGAAGCTTCTCACTTCTGTTCACTGATAAATCCTGCCTTTCTGCCTTGGTACATTATTGCCATAGCTTTAAATAAATTAGTACTTTTTTCCTATGTTCCTATATTATATCATAATAATTCCATTTATCAACAGTATTCGACGACGCATAGAAAATTCTTAAAATTATGATGAAATTAATCTGATATAAATATAAATTCCTCTGTAAGAATTAGGTATATGCATAATAAAGCGATATTCCGTATAGTAATAAAAAGCCCGGCAGGCCAAGAAGTCCATTGGTCAGCGCAGTAACTCCGTTAATTGCAACATTAACCGAGTAACCCTGCAAGCCCAGGGCCAGATTTAGAAGATAAATTGCCGCCGTTCCAAAGCAGGCACGAAGCACAAAATCAATAAGCATATCCGGCCTGCGTTTTATGATGCACGCTGTAATAAAAATGCAGCAGGCTATGATAATGATAATAAATAGTATGCTGTTAAAATTCATCGGATTAACCATACCTTTCCACCCAACCGGCAGGTCGCCATAATTGCATACTGCCGACTGATAACTTGTACCCCGTCTAAATTTATAATATATTTATATGCTTTTTTATCCAGATTATGTTAGTGGATAGAATAAAAGGAAAATATTTTGACTATACTATAGCAAGCAAGTTGCCTGTCTCTAAGAATTCTATCTCAGTATGTGCAGCTTTGCTTGATTTATATTACAATTGGGACGGTGAAGAAATGCCTCTATTTGCGAAGAAGAAAATTCCGAAAGATAATCTGATGCTCCTTCACGAAATTAATCAGACGAAATTAGCCATGGAAGCAGCCTACTCCAACTTTGAAAATGTAGTGGATCCTGATCTTATTGACAGCTGCATCTATGAACTAAATGCCATACAGAATCGATATCGCTTTCTCTTGAAACAAGCGAAAGCACTGGAGAAATACTATTGCTAGAAAAATGCAACCCCAAGCGATCGCTTTGCTATGAGCCAGGTCATAGCATAAGACTGCTTGGGGTTGTCTTTGGTATCTTATTTACTTTTGTGTTCTATTTTCATTTGTGTTCTATTTTCATTTGTGTACTATTTCTCTTTATGTACTCTTTCTTTTGTATCTTATTTTCGTAAGTGTTTTATTTTCTTAGGTATCTTATTCTCATTGGTAGCCATAATCTTTTGCTGTTTAAGATCTTATGTAAGTTAAATATCTTTGGCAGCTTATCATCATATGTGTGCTCTCCAATCATTGGTGCCTTAAGGTCTTATGTGCTTTTCAACTCTTTTGTGATCATAATCTTTGGTATGTTTGCGTCTTATGTATCTTTGAATGCTTTGGTAGACATTTATCATGAAACAGCAGAAAATTGTCTATTCCAAAGAATATGGTTTCCGCTGTCATGAAACGAATGAAAGATCTTATCCCGATATCCAAAGATCCAGGACCATTGTGCGGCATATTGCAATTGCAATTACTGAATCTATATTAAATGTATCATTTACATACCAGTTATAACCTGAGTAATAGGCCTAAGACATAATTCATGCGATGAACCCACGGTTCTGATTGCCCGGATCTATGTAGGTCTCGTTCAGATGACCCTTACCATAGGTTAAGCCCGCATAGAGCTGTTGGGTATTGCTCATGACAGGGCCGCTCTTATCAAGCTTACTAACACCCTCAAAGCCAATCAGGAGACTGCTCATCACCCTTTGGGCACCATCTAAGGGCACCGGATTTCTCCGTATGATTGCACTGATAATCTGTCTGTTTACATAAAGATAGAGGCTCATTAAGTCATAGGAGATAACATAATGGAAATCCAGGGTAGCCTGCAGCTCAGTCACATATCTCTGCGCCAGTTTCAGCTCCTTATCAAAGGCAGCCAAATTACCGGCTTCATACGCTTCCCTTGCTTCTTCTATCTCAGTCAGTATCATTTCATATAGGATGACTGTCAGCTCACTTCTTGAGGCCTGGGTCACTCTGGCAGTAAATGCTTTAATTGCTTCCCTTTTCATATTGTCTTATCTCCCAAAATCTATATTATTGCTGAAGAAGCGACAGAATCATCTGAGGTCTCTGGTTTGCCTGTGCCAGCATCGAGGTACCTGCCTGTGCCAATACATTCTTCTGGGTATAGTTAGCCATCTCTGCAGCCATATCCACATCTTCAATCCGCGACAGGGACTCGGTCAAATTCTCAGAGGTGGTATCCAGGTTAGCAATGGAGTGTTCCAGACGGTTCTGGTATGCACCCAGCTTGGAGCGAATAGAAGATACCATATTGACGGCATTATCCAGTAAGGTAATAGCCTTCTGTGCCCCCTCTGCCGTAGCAATGTTCACCTGATCGATCCCCAGCGTTTCCGGATTTACCTTAGGTATTCTAACGGCCATGGTCTGTCCCTCGTTGGCGCCAATCTGCAGATCCATTGGGCCTGCATCAAGGACATGGACGCTGATGGTACCAGCTGTAGTACTAGGATCAGGCTCATCAACATCAGCCGGAGCAGTATCAAATGCCGGTATCGTTTTATCAGTAAAGGTTGTCCCAGCTGTTCCGGTTGCCACCTGAAACATCATCTTAAAATCATTCCGGTCAGATACTGTCACTTTATTACCACTGATAGAAACGGTAGCAGTTTCAGTAAACTGTGAATCTGAAACAGGCGGAGTCGTTGAGTGTGGTATAATATCTGCCATGGCATCAATTCCTTTTGCACTTGCGCCGGCAGTCGTAAGACCAAATAACTTGCATAAATTTTCATTATCGCAATAAACTTCCACTTTCTCACTGGAACCATATGCTTTTGATACAAAGAGAAGATTATCTCCAGGACTTAACTTCTTCGTTACATAGCCGGCTGTTTCCGCCGGTCCTACAGTATTATCCAAGTTGTTCGTAGCATATAAACTGATTCCTACATTATCGCAGGTATCCCTGATTTTCTCAAACACATCCTCTATGCTATCGCCGACTTTGACCTCAACGGTTTCGCCATTTATATTAATGGTCCCTGCTTGGTCGGCAGTAATACTAGCACCAGCTGTAAAGGTAGTATCGTTACCCACCAGCACCGCCTGCCTTGCATCCCTGGTGATCTTAACATCATATTGACCAATATTAACCGTATCTGATAAAGAAACCAGCTTCACATGACTATCGTTGGAGAAGGATTTTCTATCGATATTTCCATCCAAGAGGGTCATGGTGTTAAACTCAGTTGTTTCAGAAATTCTGCTGATCTCCTGATTCAACTGGTCGATCTCTGCCTGTATGGAGAGACGATCATCCGTGGTATAGGTACCGTTGGCCGCCTGTACCGACAGCTCTCTCATTCTCTGCAGCATTGCTTCAACTTCAACCAGCGCACCTTCTGCAGTCTGGATTACAGAGATACCGTCAGAGGCGTTTCTGGAACCCTGATCCAGGCCTCTGATCTGTGTTCTCATCTTCTCTGAAATCGCTAAACCTGCAGCGTCATCTGAGGCACTGTTAATACGATAACCGGAAGACAGCTTCTCTAAGCTGCTGTCCAGTAGCTTATTTGTCCTTGCCAGCTGATTATTGGCTTTTAATGCTGAAATATTATGGTTAATTCTCATTCCCTGTCACCTGTTCCCTTCCTGTTGTTACGAAACTGCTTTTTGGGCGTTCGTATCAGTTTCCTCGGATAGCCGCACTGTCTGCACCAGAGCTTTGGCGATTCGGTAAAGAATCCGCTCTGTGTCATTTCCAACCATCTTGCTGCTTGTGGCATCCGCGGGATGTGGATAACGGTAATTGCCATCCTTTTGCTGTATACCAAAATCCAATTGCTTGATTATAATATTATTTTCTTCTGCTGCCCGCACGATCTGGGCCGTATTTTCCTTTACCCTGTCAAGGCCTGCCTGATTATCACTGCTGATAAAGCCCTTCAGTGCCCCATCCTTGAGAGAAAAATCTGCTTTTAACTCCCCAAGCAGTTCTGAATGAATTGTAGCAGTTACCTTGCCGGCATGTTCTGAACCTCTGAGGATTGTCAGGTTCATGGTTGTATATCCCTTCGAGGTCTCGATGGGTATCTGGTAGAATTCCTTTTCTGCCAGTCTTCTTAAGAAGGTTATCTGCTGAGAAATGCTTCTTAATTCTGCCAGCTTTCGGCTGTCCAGGGTCTCCTGAGCACATGTCTGCTCTACAAGTGCCTTTGCATTATCTTCCATAGCCGAATAAGTCTCATTCATGGAAGTCTTATCGATAAGTTTATCGGATAATTCGCCATTTTCCTTAAGGTTCTTTTCTGTGAAATCATTACTATTTTCGCTTTGCCTCTTAAGGAGTCTAACTATGGGTGATTCTCCGTTACTTAAAATATGATTGGCAAGCTGGATGGACTGGGGTGTACTGCTGATCTGATAATCCTTTAGGAAGCGGATCGCCTGCTCCGAATTCTTGCTCAGTTCCCGAAGCTGCTCTGCCTTTCTGGCATAATACTCCTGGTCTATCTCAGGGTTCTCCTGCATGTCCTGCAATTCACGCAAGAGCTTCTCGGCAGGAAGCTGACTGATCTTCTCCCAGAGTTCAGAGCCTGCATTCTGATTATCTCCACCTGCCTTTGCTTGCTCGCTAGCGGAGCTAAGGGCAGTCTGCTGCACCAGCTTCTGCTGCAGCAGTGTCAGTTTCTCCGGGGATATCTCATCGCTGATTTGCTTCAGAATACGGTTCAGGTACTCTGTCTGCTCCTCCAGTCTGTGTTCCTTTTGACTTTGTTCTTCCATGTACTCTGAAGCCGAACTGCTGCCGCTAAAGGAGCTAAGCTGCTCTGCTATGCTCTCCTTGCTTCTCTTCATTCCTGTTAACAGGCCAAACTCATCATTAATGATTGCATCCAGTCTCCCTTTGCCCGCAGTCTGGACTGCTGTCAGCAGACTGGACAGGGTTACCTCTCTGTCTGCCTTAATTACAGAACCAAGTACTGCCCCATCTGATTTTTCAACCTGATATAATAAGCGATAGATACCAATATATGTTTTACGTTCTTCTGCTGTTATTCCATTCTGCTGTTCAAGCTTTCGCAGGTAGGAGCTGAATTTTTCCTCAGCAGTGATGCCCTGCTCTTCCTTCATTTGATCAATTTGCTTATTTAACTCCTGTATGGGAGTATTCAGGGGATTGATCCCATTCCTTATCATTCTCACCGCAACCGCCGGATGCAGGTTGTTAATCAAGCTAGTCACCTGCTGATCATATGCCTTCACCCTGTCAAGGTTTTCCTGGGTAATCTCCATGCTGTTATAGCCGAGGATTCTGGCAGCACGCTGATTCTCAGGCGAAATGTCAATGCCCAGTTCCGATAAGAGAGGATCTATATGGGCAAAGGCTTTGCGTATGGAATCACCATATTCCTGATTCGGAACGGTCATCAGAGTCTCGTAGGCTGTTCCGGCCTTGGCTAACTCAGCCTGAAGTCTGGCTCCCTCTGTCAATAGCCCCGGAATTGTCTGTGTCTCTCTTAGGGATAAGGTAGAGCCAAGTATGTAGCTGGGGGTATATTTTAATTGTTCAATGCTCTGTGTGGTGGTCTTCAGGGTCTGGAGGGCTTCTGCATCCTCTTGCATATCTGCTTCACGAAGGAAATTCTGATAATAACAATCCTCCAACTTGCGCAGCTCCTCAACCAGCTTCTCAAGTTTCTGGGTTTCTACAGCGATTCCCTTTTTCTCCAGTCTCTGTGCTGCTTCCAAAGTCATCTTCAGGCGGATTTCCTCCAGCTGTCTGTGTGCTTTTAACTGTTCATAGGAAGCTGATGTTCTATCAATGGGAGCCTGAGCATCTGCGTCTGCTGTAATGTCTGTCTGAAGCCCCTGTGTAGCTGCTTCTTCTATGGTATTTGCCGTATTGGAGGGGACGCCGATACCTTCTGATAAGGTAATGCTTCCTACAGCAATTTCTCCTTGTATGGAGGACAGACCCTTAATGGTTAATTCCTTTCCGTGGAGCACTGCATAATCCACCGCTTCTCTGCTGATGGATTGAAGCTTGTCCAGAAGCCTCTTGTGCGCCTGGCTATTCTCGTCTGTCACCGAGACATCCTTAGGATGCTTTCCCTCCTTCATACCATCAACCATCCGCTTAAGCACCTGATTACGGTCAAAATGATCTTTCAGTTCTCCCATGGACTTCTTGTAGGAAAAGGTTTCTGCAGTTAAGGGGAGCTTATTCTCAAGGAGCCATCTGGCTTCCTTTAAATTATCTTCATTGACGTCGTAACCGGCATCTTCGATCACAGAATGGATCTGACCCTCAAGGGCGCTCCATTCCTCTTGGGTTAGGTTAAGAGGAGGCTCCTGATACCCTGCGCCTGCACTGTAATAAGCCTTATAGATATTCTCAGCAGTGGGCTGCGCACTATTTTGGATCAGATATTTCATGGTTTTATCATCGATCTTTGTAATCGCATCACTGAGGATCAAGGCCTTACTAAGCTGCTCCAGATTCTGTGCAGTCACAGGAAGCTTAGCCTCCTGAAGCCGGTTTGCGATCTCCCTCTGGTCGGTCGGAGGCACTTGCTGACTGTGTCTGCTGCTTGCGCTCCCTGATCCTGACAGAGCAGCCTCCAGGGGGTCTGTATAATTTGCCTTCATTCTGTCCAGAGCTGCATTGATCTCGTGAACAGACATATTTTCTACTGAATAACCTTCCCGTTCCAGGGCTTCACAGTCCTCATCCGTAATTCTGTTGCAGATCTTCTCCAGCTTTTCCCTGGTCTCCTGTATCTCCTCTTCCTTTTTGGCCTGCTTCTCCTCCTCACGTTTCTTTTCAAGAATGGCTTCCCAATCCGTATCCGGTATCATATTTGCCTTTATAATTCTGCCTACCTGGGCAGTTGTTTCTTCTAACAGTCTTAACTCGATCTCATGACTGGAAGCCTTGACTACCTCAAAGGTCTTATATTCTCCGGGAACAACATTTTTAAGGGTGTCCCTGTTGGCATTAACCTTTTGACCATCAAAATCAATGGTAACCTTATCTCCAACGGAGACAACCATACCGGTGATGTGCTGTCCTTTCACCAGCCCTGCAAGGCCGTTTTTATTCTGCTCCAAAAGGTCAGGCAGCTGAGGGAGCTTCCCCTTTCCTTCTGCTTTCACTGTTCTATTTAAAACACTGTAATCCATGAAACCCTCCAAAGATTATGTATGTCGTACACGCTATGCACCAATGTGCACTCAATATTATGCCTTATATTTCGGCAAAAATGTCAGAAAACTTAGCTGACCTTAGCTGAGATATCCTTACAAATACTTTCATACCTGAATATAAAAGTTGTCTGTTTTACTTCTTTCCGGCACTTGATCCGAATAAACATGAAATAACAATAACTTTCCAAACCATTGGAGGTTCTTATGATTCCTTCTATTCGAAAGCATAGTTTTTGCCTGATTGCCCTTCTCCTTTGCCTATCCTTAAGCTCCTGTACTTTCTTTCATAAAGAGGCAAAGGAACAGGATAAGTTTGATGCCTTTATGAATGATTTATTTATAGAAGAGGTGATAGCAGACAGCCTCTCCCTGAATTATTCATTAGCCAAGCCGGAGGACTATGGTATTACAGACATACAGGCTACCTTAGGAGAATTCAGCATCGATCAGATGAAGGAGGAGTTATCCATTACCGAGAATCATTTAAGCAGCCTGTCCCAGTACAATTATGATAAACTGACAGCAGAGCAGCAGCTTACTTATGATATCGTGGAGGAATATCTTAAGACGGATTTATCCCTTGGGGAATATACCTATTACCATGAAATCCTTGGCCCCACAACGGGAATCCAGGCGCAGCTTCCTATCCTGCTTGCGGAATATGCCTTCTATGACAAGAAGGATATTGAAGAATATCTGAATCTGCTGCCCTGTGTTTATGACTATTTTGAGGATATCTCACAGTTTGAGCGGGAGAAATCAGCACGCGGACTCTTTATGAACGATGATGTGGCAAGCCGAATCATTGACCAATGTAAGGCCTTTATTGCTGATCCTGAGAATAATTTTCTGATAGAATATTTTAATGATAAGATTGATGCCTATGATGACCTGAATAAAAAAGAAAAGAATGATTATAAGCTGTCCAACGCCAAAGCAGTCATGAATTATGTCATCCCTGCTTATCAGCTCCTCATAGGTACCTTAAGTGAGCTTAAGGGCACCGGAACCAATGCCGCGGGTTTATATTATTATCCGAAAGGAAAAGACTATTATGAACGCTTAACCAGATACAAAACAGGGTCCGGTAAATCAATGGAGGAAATTATCTATATGCTTGAGTCCGCCATAGATAACGGCATTATCCAGATGACGGCCTTAAATCTGAAGGACCAGCGCTTAATGGAAAAGTATGCTGAATTTTCCTCCTTCCCCCTAACTGATCCCAAGGCAATTCTGTCAGATCTTAAGAAGGATATTCGCAAGGATTTTCCAAGCACGGTTAATGTGAAATGCGAGATTAAATATGTTCCGGATTCCTTATCCGACTACCTAAGCCCAGCCATGTACCTTATTCCGCCCATTGATAATTATGAAAACAATCATATTTATATTAATGGAGCGGATGAGGGTACCTTGTCTACCATTTATACCACAGTGGCCCATGAGGGCTATCCCGGTCATATGTATCAATGCGTTTACTTTAGAAGTAAAAACCCTGCTCCCATACGAAATGTACTTGATTTCTCAGGTTATGATGAGGGCTGGGCCACCTACGTTGAGCTATACTCCTATCAATATGCCGATATCGATAAGAATCTGGCAGATCTGCTGGCTGCCAACAATGTAGTCATTCTATGCATGTACGCCCGCACAGACATTGGTATTCATTATCAGGGCTGGACCAAGGATACTGCAATAGATTATATTAAGAATTTCATTGACAGCACCGAGACCGCATCCCGGATCTACAGCACCCTGCTTGAAGAGCCGGCGATTTACCTGCCCTATGCGGTGGGTTATTTGGAAATCGTAGAATTAAAGAACAGGGCAGAAGCTATCTTAGGCAGTGACTTTGTTCCCAAGGAATTTCATCAATTCCTCTTGGATATTGGTCCGGCCCAGTTTGATATAATAGAGGGGCGTATGGATCAATGGGTTGCGGAAAAATCCGGACAGAGTAATGTATCCAAGGATAGGTAAAAGGAGTAAAAAAGCATCCAGTGTGAGAATAATCGCTTACTTCGTACATAGATTTGGTCCAATACCGGGTCTATTGATGGAGAAGTATTATTCTACCGGATGCTTTTTATAATATATAAAGATTGTATAGCTTTACTTAGGTTCTTTATACTGTTAGTATTATTTGTTCCTACAATTTTTAATTTTTTAACTTTTAATCTTTATACATATTATACTGTTTGTGCTTCTTATGTCTTATGCTGCTACTGCCTTTTATGCTTCTTATCTACATAGAACAGCATAATTGCTTGTAACAAACGCATTACTATCTGCTTTTACCGAATTTCTGCTCCGGAGGGCATAGGCTTCTCAGGCACCATGAGAGAAAGATTGCCTTTAGCATCTTCCGCACATAGAATCATACCTTCGGATAACATTCCTGCCAGGGTAGCCGGCTTGAGGTTTACTACTACCATAACCTTCTTACCTACCATCTCCTCAGGCTTATAATGCGCCTTAATACCGGATACAATCTGCTTTACCTGAGAACCGATCCTTACCTGGGAGCAGAGAAGCTTCTTGGATTTTTTTACTTCCTCACAGGCAATGATCTCACCAACCTGGAACTGCAGCTTTGCAAAGTCCTCATAGCTTATCTCCGGCTTTGCTTCTATATCAATTACATCAGAGGTCTGAGCTTCCTTATTCTCTGCAGCGTCTGCCTTTACCTCTTCCTTGGTCTCAACATTTTCTTTGGATGCTTCCACCTTCTCAAGAACCTCTTTTAGGTCAAGTCTTGCAAATAAAATCTCAGGTGTTTCCGTTACCTTGTTGCCGTCTTCATACAAACCGTATTTTTCTAACTCTTCCAGGGTACGGGATTTTGCATT
>JAJUHH010000007.1 GCA_029267975.1 Clostridiales bacterium | reverse complement strand
GCAGCACCTCGTAGCCGGGGTTGTCCAGGGCCAATTCCAGGCGGAAGACATTTACTCCGAAATCATTTTGAAGTAAATCCTTTATATAGTCCTTAAGATAGTCTCTCTCTCCTATATTGCCCTGAGCACAGGTACGAACCGATTTTGAAAGCCTCGCTTTTTGATATTCTCTCTTTTTTATTTCCCTTCTGTTAAGGAAAAGCTCATGGATATTCTGGTCCACAATATCATTTATCTTCTTCATTACATGTTCTTTTAGATAATCCAAGGAAAATATATCTTCTTCGATATTTTCATCTTCAGACTCAGGATCTTTCTTAAATATAAAATATAGTGATACTAAAATGATGGATAATATTACTCCAATGATCATGACATTCGCCTGTTTATTGTCCATCCCATCCTGCCCTTTCTATTGCTGCACCTGCCTGATTGAGTATATTCCTTGTTGTTTTCAATGCACTGCTCATAAAGTAATACTCCTCTTCCCTTCGATGGTTAACAGAAGCACTTCTGAAAAAGTCGATTACATGACCATCCGTCATAGCATCCATAAAGCCTGTACTGTAAGGGATTACTCCTGAATTGACTGCTTTCATCTTGTTATATTTTCTGCGAAGGTTACTTATGTTATATTTGGAGTTGCGGTCATACTTACCAAAAAGATAAAAAACCTTCTTCTCCTGCATAAACATTGCATACCTTTGAAAGTATTCCTCCACCACTCCCGTGTTCTGACACAGGTTTACAACAATTAGATCGGCTTCCTGCATCAGTTTGTGGGATAATGTGTTATCTCCTGAACTGAGATCTACAAGGACTATGCCGCATACCTCTTCCATTGCTTTCAGCAGATTTCCCATGACAGCTTCCATTTCATAATCAAAGACTTCCTTAATTGTCTTACTAGTCCCCGGTAATAAAAGAAGTTTGGTGTTGCCAAGGGCAATACAGCAATTTTCAATGGTATCCTTATCAAGCTTGGCAGCCTTAAAGCAGCGAATGATCGTATCGATGCCTACCTCCCGAAAATACTCCTTTGAGGCTGCTTGATAAGGATTAACGCCAACAAGAGGAGCTTCCAGATTGTTATACTGAAAATGAGTCTGCGTCAGAATAGATCTTTTTCGATAGTATAAACCGGTAAGTAATGCAACAGCCAGAATATTACTGGTGGAACCGGTCTGTCCATGGAGCGGTGACCAAAATACAATCTTCATGCAACCGTCCTCTCCCTCTTCCGGCAAGCCTTAAAGGCCAGCTTTAATCTCCTCTCCCCTATCTCAGGAACCATGGCGCTTGCTTCCTGCAGCAGCCAGTCTCTCAGTTTCCTTGATATCCCCCGAAGGTCAAATGCTTGTCCATGGCTGATTAATAGGCTTTGTTCATAATCTCCCTCACTCCGTTCTATAAAATGTACCTGATTCTGGACTATATCTTTGCCCAGTAAGGGTAAGATATCCTGGGCATTGATCCGGGAATTAACAACCTCCCTGATAATTAGGGAAGCTTCCACCTGAAGATCATCATAAAACTCCAGCTGTGCAATCTGCCTAATATGAAATAGATAAAGATCGGTAATATAAATAACCCTATTCAGATATAGTCCTCTTATCCTAGGACTGTTCCTGCAGCAACTGATCAGGATATCATCATATGCTTGGATTGCCTCTTGATCCAGTTCCTTTGAGGTAAAGTCAATTCCTTTATAGCTAACAATATCTTCCTTTATATCTATTCCCATAATCTTAGGAGTGATCTGAGTAATCGCAGAGCTGTCCGAGTGATCTGCAATCAATACCTTTCTGCCAAGCTTATGAAGGAGCCGGGCCAGGTAAAGAATGATATCAAAGCCCTCACATCCGGCAAAAGCCACTATATTAACACTATTCTCCATATTCTGTATCTGCCTCCATTGCTTCCTGCTCTTGAGCGTAATAAAAAAAATCCTCTGACGATGGTCCTTGTCCCAGATCTCCTAAAGCATCCGCAGGAATATTATCCTCGCTGGCTGCTTTTGCAGCATCCTCTGTATTTATACTCTCCTCAGAGCTCTCCTGCGTGCTTTTATGAGAGTTCTGCTGAGAATCCTCGGTTTCTATCGGCTGTGTCAGGTAGGAAGGAACATTCCAGTTAATAGATGTTACATCAGTAGAGAAACTTGCTGCCAATCTGTTTTCCAAGGACTTTCTAACCTCTTTGCTTAGTGCCTGTGATGATCTTGCAAGGATGTTGGGATCACTTTCCAAGAGGGTCAATATCGCTATATTTGGGATATAGGTAACCTGAGAAGCCTCTTGGATTGTGGGCTGAATATACTTTGATGTAATAAGCCGTGATCCGGTATATAAGACTGCATCAACAATAGCGGCTGACATACGCAGTATTTCGTCTTCATCCAACCATAGGTAGCAGGTAGCTGATCCTGCTTCAATCCCCTTGACAACCTTCTTTGACAATACCACGAAGCTTTCCCCATTGGGATAGATGATCCGCACATCAACGGTGTCATTGCTGATAATATTTGAATTAAGTGTGATCACTTCATATTCCAGCTCTCTTAATCCCAGGGATACCATAGGATCTGTTACCATGGAGCTTAATATCTGAGTTTCAGCCGCAATAGGGATCAGAGACAGCTTGCCGATGTCCTTCTCTGTGAAATAAGTATCCTGAGGCTGTGAGGAATACACCTTCTCTTTCTTCAGCTTATCCTGGCTGATGATTTCACCGGCATTGATATCAGAAGCAGCAAGATAAACACTTCTTTGCTTCAGCTCCATATCGTGATAGGCATTGGTTAAAAGTGTATGATATTCCTTCTTAATGTGATGGGTGATCACAAGGGCTGTTGATAAAGCAGCCCCTCCGATTACAACAATACAGATGCCTGCAACGATGATATACTGCTTCGTTGAACGCTTTATTCTGTTTTTTAGTTTCATGGAACACCTCGGATTATTAAATGGATAATTATAAAACTTAAGAAAAAAACGATGAATAGACCCATGAGATAGCAAAGAATGATTCCGCTTCTACCGATATTGCTTTCTTTGGCTGCTTTTAAACTACGCTTTCTTATATACCTGCCTCTGGAATGCTCCATCAGAAACAAAAGGCCACCAAACAATATCAATCCAATAAGAAGAAGAAGGAAAACATGAAATGCAATCAGCTGCCACAAGAGTGAATCTCCTTCTGCTTCGTATTGATCTCAACTTTTCTGATAATCGTAACTGCTGCCTTTTTTACCGTCTGCATAAACATATAGTCCGGATCTTCTTTTTGACAATGAAGATTCCGTGATATAAATTGATGGACATATCCTCCCAAATATGCATCCCGATATCGTTCGCTGCTTGGCATACCAATAACATTCTCGCTGGGTACGCCATATTGCTTTGATATCTGTTTGTAGTTGAGGATATGGTGAGGATCATAATCGTTGATTAGAAATACTGCTTTAGGGATTAGCGAGGAATACCGTTGAAAGAAGTCCTCAATGATACTGGCTTTCTGACATAAGTTGATAACGATCAAATCAGACTCTTCAAGAATGTTTTTTGTACTAAGACTATTACATGCTGTATCGATAAAGCAAACATCAGCATTATTATCCAGAAGGTAGAATAAAGGATTGATACAGTGCTCGAATTCATAATCAAACAGATCATTCAAAATCACTCTGCTCTGAGGTATGTAATAAAGACGATCTTTTATGATTTCTTTCAAATGCGATTGCAAGGTACCAATATGATATTCTCTTCGATATATTTTACGAAGAAGGCCCTCCATACCAAAACCATCATAATAATTCGTCCCGGCATCAGCAAGCAAAGCGGCACGGGTCCTGTCATTATAGGCCTTACCTAGCCCATGGTTACAAAGATGGTTCTCCAGGGTGATGATTGAATAAGGATAACGAATAGCAATTGCCACGCTGATTGCTGCCAAATTAGGTGATACTGAGCTCCATTCCCTGACATTACTCCAGAATGCTATTTTCACATAATAACCTCCTTCACATATGTATTTAACAAAACATGGGATTTTATAGCAGAAAATGCTAAAAGAAAAATAAGATAGATATATCATAATGGATGATACAGATTTTGTAAATACATAATTGTCAAAAATTATCAACAGACTTTTTGTATTTTTTTGTATGTTTTTAACAATTTAGCACAAATTCATTCATATTTTGCGGTTCTTTGCCTATATGGTGTAAATAATTGTCGATTGCAATCCAATGAAGCTGGCCTAGGACATAAAAGGAGAAGAAATAGGGCTACAGCTCTATTTCTTCTCCTGCTTTCACGATCAATCTATTCTTGGCAGTAAACTTCTCAGCCATCTTCTGATCAAAAAGCTCACCCGGTTTCATATGGATTGGGATCGCATGCTTAGCCCCAATCAGCTCTGCACAGGCTGTGGCCTCCACAGGGTCCATATTGTAGATGCCATCAATGGGCAAGAGGGCATAATCCAGCTGTAAGGCAGCATAATCCTGCATTTCCTTTGTTGTGGACGTATCCCCTGAGCCGTAGATTTTGATACCATCTACGGTGATGATATAACCCACACTTTCTGAAGCTTTGTGGTTCTTGTTATAGGCTGGCACTGCCTGAATATGAAAGCCCTTTACATCAAAGCTCTGATAGCCGCCCTTGATGATGGCATCCATATTCTGAATAATTGTGCAGGATGCTTTCTGCGTGACCAGGGATATCTGATTGTGATCTCCGTGCTGATGTGTTACAAGAATGATATCAGCAGGCCTGTCATATCCTTCGCCCGCATATGGATCAAAGTATAGAACTACATTGTCATTACTTGTGATCCGATAGCTTCCATGTCCCTGAAATAATAATTTTGCCATAATATTACCTCCCTCTTTTAGGTGCAATTTTACTTCGATTTAGTTCCTGTTGAATCTGCCACTTTTACTACATACCTATCATTTTTACTTCTACTTACCATCCTCTTTTCCTTCAGCACATCATAATTTACTACTTCATATGATCCTATCGTACTTCTACTTATCATCTACATTATTTCTTTAACCTGGGTCCGATCCTCTTTCCAATGGTTCGCTCTACAATATAAGCATTCTCCAGCAGCTTTTCATCTGTCAATGCTGCCAGCTGCAAAACTGCCGGCAAACCATTCTCCTGCAATCCGTAGGGAATAGTGATCCCAGGAAGTGCGGTATACTGAAGGATATTATTAAAGCTGTATAGGATGCAAAAGTCCATACCCTGGAACAGCTCTCTCAGCTGACGCATCTTTTCTTTCCTGTCCTTCAATATATCAAGATACAAAGCTTCATCAAGATTGCCTGTCGTATTCTCCTGGGCATCCTCAAGCAGGATCTGTCCATAACGCAGGGTCTTTGTGGGCTCTTTCTTATTGAATTCAATAATATCCTTTAAGGTCTTAATGGGATAATCCTTCGGTAATCCCGCAAGGTACTTATTCATTGCATACTTAAATTCATATTTCATTAAGTCATTGACATAAGGGGTCTCCGGCAACTCAAACCTCTCAATAATGGCTCCTGCCTTCTCAAGTTCCCTGACTGCCTCATCTGCCCAGGGAAGCCTATCCTCCCTGTCCTTTGCTTCCCAGGTGTTATAGCCGATGACTTTGCCCTTAATGCTTTCCATACTGTCTCTTACGACAGGTTTACCTGTGAGTGCTGCATACATCAAGGCTGCATCCTCCACCGTTCTTGTAAAGGGACCTGCCGTATCCAAGGTAAAGCTGATCGGGATAATCCCCTGCTGACTGATCGCTCCGGTAGAAGGCCGGAAGCCTACGACCCCATGTGCACTTCCGGGACCTAGTATGGAGTTACAGGTATCAGAGCCAATGGAGGCCACGCAAAGATCAGCTGCAACTGCTGCCCCTGAGCCGGAGCTTGAGCCGGAAGGATCCTTCTGACGGTCATAAGGATTTAAGACCAGTCCGCCACGGGAGCTATAGCCATTGGGCATATGCTCCGTCATATAGTTTGCAAACTCTGTCATGTTGGTCTTACCTAGTATCACAGCTCCCTGTGCTCTCAGGGCTTTTATTAACTCTGCATCCTCTAAGGCTATAGAATCGGCCAGTGCCAACGATCCGGCTGAGGTATGCATCCGGTCAGCTGTATCGATATTATCCTTTATTAAAACCGGCACTCCGTATAATAGCTGCTGCTCATCATACCCTTGCCCATCAAGTCTGTCAGCAATCTCAAGTGATTCAGGATTAATCTCCAGAACACTGCCTAGGCCATTTTCCCCTTGGTCTATGTTTTTGATCCGATGAATATACTCTTTAACAACCTCCCGGACTGTTATGAGGCCGTCCTTATACATTTGCTGTAGTTCGGTAATGGTAACTTCCTTTAATTCATGATTAGAGCTCATTTAAAATTACCTCCATTGTATTCATCTATTTATTTAAACTCAATATTTCATCAGTTTTATCATTGCCAGTATAGGAAATTGCTATGTAATATTAATTTAATTACACTTCAATATCAGAGCATGTGATCTGCAGCAGAAAACATATGCTCCCAATGAATATCATGCAGCAAAAACTTCATTCTTTCTGTTACGTTTTATAACTAAAATCGGTATAACAGGTTAAACCTATTATACCGATTTTTTCCTTTATTATCAATTCTCAAACTTTCGATCCCTATTGCTTATTTAATACTCTCTTTAAGAATTCCTTGGTTCTCTCCTGGGTTGGATTGTTGAAGATCTGTTCCGGCCTTCCTTCCTCTGCAATGACACCCTTATCCATGAATACCACACGGTTAGCAACCTCACTGGCAAATCCCATCTCATGTGTTACAACAAGCATGGTGAGACCGCTTTTGGCCAGATCCTTCATGACCGCAAGTACCTCTCCTACCATCTCAGGATCAAGGGCTGAGGTGGGTTCATCAAATAAGAGTACATCAGGCTCCATTGACAAAGCTCTCGCTATGGCAACTCTTTGCTTCTGTCCACCGGACAGCTGCTTGGGCTTTGCATTGATATAGTTATCCATACCTACCACCGACAGATATTTCATTGCAACCTTTTCGGCTTCTGCCTTGGAACGCTTCAGGACCTTAATCTGTCCTACCGTGCAGTTGCTAAGTACATTATGATTATTAAAGAGGTTAAACTGCTGGAACACCATACCAAGCTTGGTCCGGTAAGCATAGATATCATGCTTGTTATCCAGGATATTTTCTCCCTTATAAATGATGGCACCATCCGTTGGTTTCTCCAGCAAATTGATGCAGCGAAGCAGGGTCGATTTACCGGAACCGGAAGAACCGATGATACATACCACTTCACCCTTATTTACGGAGAAGTCTATATCCTTTAATATCTCATTTGACCCAAAGGATTTTCTTAAATGCTGTATATCAATTACTTTTTCCATAACATCTTCCCTTTCTATTTCTGACGCCTTAACTGATCCTCAGGTCGTTCCACCTGCATCTGGTTGCCCGGAATTACGATAAAGTTCTCAGGTCCATCCATTTTGCGCTCAATCATGCGAAGGATTCTGGTAACAACAAGGGTCATGATCAGGTACATAATGCTGACGATCAGGTAGGTTTCAAAGTATCTGAAGTTGTTGCCTGCTACCGTCTTTGCCTGGAAGAATAGCTCTGATACAGAGATAACATTCAGTACTGAGGTATCCTTGATATTGATAACAAACTCATTACCGATGGCCGGCAATATGTTGCGGACTACCTGAGGCAGCACAACATTCAGCATGGTCTTCACATGGTTCATACCGATTGCATGGGCTGCTTCAAACTGTCCCTTATCAATGGAAATGATACCGCCGCGGACAATCTCAGCCACATAAGCACCGGTATTGATGGATACAATAAAGATCGCTGCCACTGTACGATCCATATTAATACCGATCATAGCTGCACCGTAGAAAATAACCGAGGCCTGAACAATCATGGGTGTGCCGCGGAAGAATTCCACATAGGCAGTAAGTATCGCATTGATCACTGTAAGTATTGCTTTCCTGACGATACGGTCCTGCTTCGGTATGGTACGAATGGTACCGATAATCAAGCCGATGATAGAACCAATGATCGTTGAAATGATTGAGATAAATAAAGTTACCCCTGCTCCTCGTACAAGCATGGGCCAATATTTGGTAATGATATTAATAAACCATTGCCAGGTCATAGATACACCAAACCTTTCCAGACATTTCGCATAGAATTAATAGCTATATTATCTCTACACGTTTTCACTTATAATCACAAGGAAAGAGACTGTCCAATAGAAGCTTTCCTTGGACAGCCTCCCGCTATTTATTCGACAGAATTATTCCGCTGCAGGCTGATTAGCAATTGCTGCATCCATAATACTGATTCTCTCTTCCTCAGAGATACCGGCTAAGATCTCATTGATCTTGTCAAGGTACTCACTGCCCTTAGCCAAGCCAACCGCTACTGCTGTATCATCCTCTGAAGTCTCAAAGCCTTCGGTAAAGGAAACCATGGCAAAGTTAGGATTTGCTGTGGATGCACTGACACCTTCCGGACGTTCGGATACATAACCATCGATTACGCCTGACTCCAAGGCAACTCTCATTGCAGGGAAGTTATCCATGGCAGGCTGCTTATCCACGCCATTGATCTGATCGATCACGCTGTAATGGAAGGTATTTAACTGTGCTGTAATCTTCGCACCGCTAAAATCCTGAATGGAAGTAGCAGTCTCATACTTGCTGCCCTTCTTCACAACCATGACCAGATCAGACTTATAATAATTGTCGCTGAAATCGATTGTCTCCTTACGCTCTGCAGTCGGTGACATACCGGCAATGATAGCGTCAATTTTACCGGATACTAAAGCAGGAACCAGACCATCCCACTCTGTCTTAACCACTAAGAGCTCTTTTCCAAGACCTTCTGCAATCTTTTTCGCAATCTCAACATCATAGCCGCCTGCATACTCTGCGGCACCTTCAATGGGTGCGCCGCCATTGTCTGCCTTCAGCTGTGTCCAGTTAAAGGGAGGATATCCTGCTTCCATACCTACTCTGAAGTAATTATCTCCCTGAGAGCCCTCATCTGCTGCGTTTGTGGGTGCGGTAGTCGTATTATTGGAGCCCTCTGATACCTGGCTGCCGCCCTCTTCTTTGGTTCCGCATGCAGCGAATAACATACTGAAACTTAAAATAATTGATAATAAAATTGCAATTCTTCTTTTCATGACTATTCTCCTCTCACATTTTTTATAAGGCGTATGCTTCTTATAATAAAGTGTGTGCATCCCTACGCAGATTGCGTTTTTGTAAGGAGGAGTCCAATACGATAAAAAAAACCTGAGGTTCACTCAGGTTTTGTACACGATTGTCCTAAGCCCCCAACATCCCATATGAGATAGCACAACTTGGTAAACCGGGTCGCTTACCAAGACAGTCCTGCAGCTCTTAACTGCAGACCCAGCATATAGCACTGAGGGTGCCATACACTTCGGCGACATTTCCTTCTCCGCAGGATCACAGCTCCTCACGCTTCTCTGCAGACTGTTAAATATCGCGCCTCTACCCCACCTTTGAAGTGAGGCCTTATAAAATTATGCATTAAGTTTACAACAACATAGGAAATCTGTCAATTCACAATTCAATTTTTCCATAAGTTTTCACGGCCTGCTCCAGCTGATGCATCGCTTTTACCAGGATTTGTCTTGGGCAAGCAATATTGATTCGTTGAAAACCAGCACCTTCAGGACCGTATTTAAGACCCGGCTCAAGCCATAAACCCGCCTTATGTAAGAGCATATCCTCAAGCTCACTGTCCTTTAAGCCCAGTGCCCGAAAATCCAGCCAGACAAGATAGGTCCCCTGTGGTTCAACCATATGAATTTCAGGCAATCGCTCTGCAAGGAAGTCTTTGATATAGTCACGGTTACCTGTAAGATATACCTTCAGTTCCTTCAGCCACTCTGCTCCATGCTCATAAGCAGTCTTGCAGGCAAGCATACCCATGGTATTTAAGCCATGGTAACCCTGTCTTGATAATTCTGCCTTGAATTTGCTGCGCAGCTCCTTATTGGGGATAAAGATATTGGAAGCCTGTAAACCGGCCAGATTGAAGGTCTTGCTGGGTGCGGTACACAGGATCAGGTTCTGTGAAAACTCCGGTTTGATACTCGCGAACATGATATGTTCGTACCCCGGATAAGTAAAGTCTGCATGGATCTCGTCCGCAATGATAATCACCCCATGCTTCAGGCAGATCTCACCCATTCGGGTCAGCTCCTGCCTGGTCCATACTCTTCCCACAGGATTATGGGGATTGCAGAGGATAAAGAGCTTTACTTTATGATCAATAATCTTCTGCTCAAAATCCTCAAAGTCAATTTGATAACTACCATCTATATATTGAAGGGGATTATTGACCAGGGTTCGATTATTTAATTGAACCGCTGATGTAAAGGGAGCATAAACCGGTCGTTGGATGAGCACTGCATCTCCTTCCCTGGACAGGGCCCTTACTGCAGTTGATATGGCGAACACAATACCTGGTGTTTTAACGATCCACTCAGGCTGCGCCTCCCATTGAAAATGTGTCTGAAACCAGCTTATGACCGCCTGATCATAGTCCTCCTTGCTGTTTGAATAACCATAGATCCCGTGCTCCAATACCTTTGACAGTTCCCTGGTAATCTCCGTCGGTGACTGAAAATCCATGTCAGCAACCCAAAGGGGAAGCACCTTCTCCGGTTTCTTAAACTCCTGGAAGAAATCATACTTCACGGAGTAAGATCCGGATCGATCAATCACTTCATCAAAATTGTAGCTCATAATGGCACCTCATCTTTCTTCGTAACTAGCTGTAATCTATTATTTTATATTAATTAGAACATACACATCAGCAGTACGGTCACTGCCGCTATTCCATTCATTATAACTGATGGAATTTGCAATGATTGTTACCAATGCAGTATCATTTTCCTCTTGGAAGGTCATTTCTGAGGTTGCTACTGCATCCTTGGCTCCGCCTTCTGCAAGAAAAGCATCAAATATATCATTCAGCTCATATCGCAGCAGTTCAGCACCATCTTCCTTCTCCAGAAGCAGCAAAGGCTGTTCAAGGTTGGAAGCATCAACCCGAACCTGATAGCCTGCTCCCTCTACGCTAAACTGATAGATATTACCATCCTCATAATGGTTATTCACATTCGTCACTATCATATAGTCATAGTCTGCCACAGGGATAGGCTCCGCATTGTTCCTGCTTCGGTAATAGCTAAGCAGCTCCTTATCCCCTATGCCATATTGTGCAAAGCCAAAGGTGTTTTCAAAATTCTTAGAAATATGATAGGAAGAAAGAAAATCCACCTCATCCGTATACCCCATCTGATCAAGGTAAGAAACTGATTTTGCAATATCATTTCTTACTTCCTCAGGTAAGTCCCTTCGGGGAGTGATCTTATCCCCCTCCAGCATGTTATTCTCCTCCAGAGCCTTTCGAAGAATACTGATCTGACTATATTTGCTTAAGGTAAAAGAGTCAACCGGCGGCAGAATGGAAAGGAGGGATAGTATGATCAGGATCGGTGCTATGATTCCATTTTTGCGGATTGGGATAAAGCAGAACAAAAGGCCCGCAACCACGGCAAAGATCCCAAAGAGCATGGCATAGTATCTTCCATAGGTTATTCCCACTTCACCGGTCTTAAGAATGGCTGATATGGTCTCAAATAACACCACCGGAACCAGAACCTTGGGGAATATCATACGAAAATATCTGGCAAAGGGATTCTGAATGGTACTGCTTAACAGATATACGATAATTACAGTAATCGAATAGGAAACCAACAAGGGTTCCATTAGGTTATCCGTCCAGAATTCACCTGTGATATTTAATATAATATATAGTAATAGGATAATTGTAAATACTGCTGTAATAGGTATGATGACATAGGAGATCAAAGACTCCAGAAATTTGCCGGGAGTTGTCATCTTCTCAAGAGCTGTCTGCTTCGTATCCGTATCGGCACCAGTACTGCTGTCCTGCGGCTCCTGTTCCCCTCGTTCCTGATAAATAGGCAGCATAGAAAGAAAGTAGATTGGAGTGATGAGGACAAAGATAAGATTGGCAGCATGCACATAGGCATCCGAATCAACCCGGACGATGAGCATATTCGTTGCTGCTATGATTAAAACAACACCTAAGTATAATACCCCATCAAAGAATACCGAGATAAAAAATGCCTTAAATACTGCCATAAAGCTCTCATTAAAATTATGCTCGTTCTTAATAACAGGAATCCAGATCAAAGAGATGAGTAATATAAACACAATTACCAAAGTCCGAACTGAAACAATGAGATCCCAGTCAGAATTTCGTATCATAATGTAATAGACAATAGAAGCACAAGCCGCGATCAGTACAAAAATCAACCGAAGCAGCGGATTATCAAAAAAGCGCTCATATAACAGCTGAAGGACGATAAAAGCCATTGCTCCTATGAGAAATGACAGAAAAAGTCTAAAGTAGATCAGATTATTCTGTGTTTCAATTGCTATCTCACCGGATACAACAGCAGTAATTAATAAAATAAAAGTCAGCGGAAATCGATTGACCGTATCTGTCAATCCCTGCCATCGTTCTCTCAAGCTCGGTTTATTCTTCATGCTTTACTCCTCACCTCATATATGAAATATTTAGTCGGTTCACCATGTAAGTATACCATCTTTTCATGAATTTTAACAATAGCTTTTAAAATAGTTAATTATATATATAACTTTATTAATATGTTGCAGTTTTTTGTCTATTTCTGAGTTTATTGTTAAAATTCTTCATTCATTTGACACGATTCCCACTTTACAAAATGCGAAAAGTATGGCAAAATAAAAAAAATCCCAGGAGGTAATGTTTTTATGGCTTCAAAAAAGAACCAAACCATCGGCTACTTGCCGGATCAAAGACCCCCGATCGTGGAATTAATCCTATTTGCATTGCAACAGATCGTTGTAATGTTCCCGGCAACTGTTCTTGTTGCTCTCATCACCGGATTCCATGTATCAACAACTATTTTTGCTAGTGGCTTCGCAACCCTCTGTTTCATTCTCATTACCGGTAGAAAGATTCCTCTTTATTACGGTTCCAGCTTTTCTTACATCGCAGCAATCGGCTCCATCATGGCAGCTGAGCAATTCTCATCTTATTCCCTTGATGAAAAAATATCCGTTGCACAATTTGGTATCGTAATGTCAGGTTTTGTATCTATTATAGCCGGTCTTATTATCCAGCGTACTGGTAGAAAAACCATTGAGAAGATTCTTCCTCCTACAGTAACCGGAAGTATCGCAATGATTATTGGTTTATCCCTTGCAGCTAACGCAATGGGAAATGCAGCAACCGCTCCTTCCGTTGAGGAAACCCAAGCAGCACTTGCACAGAACATGGCTTGGATCATCGCAATTATTACCCTTATTTCCACAATTGCATATTCCGTATACTTGAAGGGCAAGCTGTCTCAGTTGCCTATTCTTTTTGGCCTTTTGACAGGTTATGTGGCTGCTTTGATCATCGGAGCAGTGACCGGTATCCCCTTTGTTAACTTCAATACGGTTGAATCTGATAAGATTTTTGCACTTCCGATCTTCACTTTTCCGAAGCCCTCATGGGCGGCAATCGCAGCAATCATGCCAATTGCAATTGCAACTATTCCGGAATCAACAGCTCATGTATATCAGCTTGATATCTATGTAAATGATCTGGCTAAGAAGCTGAAGTCTGAGAAGAAGTATAATATCGCTGATAAGTTAGGTCTGAACTTAATCGGTGATGGTATCGGTGATATTGTATCTGGTTTGATTGGTGGTCCTGCCGGAACGAACTACGGTGAGAATATCAGTACCATGGCCATCTCCAAGGTATTCTCTATCCCCGTATTGATTGCAGCAGCCTGCATTACTATGGTAATCTCCTGCTTTACACCACTGATTAATATCGTATATTCCATACCCACAGCTGTTATCGGCGGACTTTCCATCTACTTATTCGGTGTTATCGCTGCACAGGGTGTCACCATTATGATGGATCGTAAGGTGGACATGTTCAAATCCAAGAACCTTGCAGTTATCGCTATTATCCTGATCATTGGTCTTGGCGGCAGCTTTGGTTTTGAAGGAAACGGTATGATCCCTATGTTTGGAGCAGAGTTCCCCGCACTTGCTACTGCAGCAGTGGTTGGTATTATATTCAATCTGATCCTTTCCATTGGCGATAAGGATGAGATAACTGAGGAATAATACAAAAGAACTATGAGAGAAATCAGAAGCAAAATAGTAATTTAAATGCGAAGCGAAATAATTGATTATGAGAATTTTGATAAGTCTCATATGAGACTTTAAAGAATAACTTTAAAAAATATTATAATAAGAAGCAACCCCTGTGGAAGTTGGACAAGCAGCTCACCACAGGGGTTTGTTTTATATGGAATATCTACTATAGCTCCTGTCCGCAGCCTTTGCAGAACTTGGCATCTTCATCATTTAGGCAAGCACAGTTGCGACATTTAATCTTAATGACTTCCTTCTCTTCCCGGGCATTCACCAGCCGATCAACAACATCTATATTACTCACAACGTCATTGATCATACCACCCTTGGCCTCGTTAAAAGGCTTTAAGTCTTCCCTGGCCTTCTCAGGATCCAGGATAATACCTGACCCTGCTGCTCCCTTCGCTCCAATGTTCATGAGAACACCGCCAATCATCATAAAGATCATACCAATAATTGCATTACCAAAGGAAGGCATCCCTCCAAATAACATCGTTGGGTTCTTCATAAAACTTGCCACCGAGAAAAATACGGATAAAAATAATATTACACCGAGGATCATTAGTATCATCCCAAGGTAATAAATAAACTTTCTCTCCTGAGGTATTTTAGCCATCGTGTGAACACTCCCCCTTTCAATATGATAGTTCTTATTTTACAGGAGTAAGGCAGAAAAATCCAGAAGAAATATTCATAATAAAACTCGCAAACTTCAAGGAGTATATTACAATAGGAAGTCTCGGATCAATATTCATGCAAAAGGCTCAGGTCTTTTATAATAACGTATCAGCAAAAGAATGTAGAAGTATATAGAAGTATGGCTAAAGATAAAGCTTAGACAGTAAATGCAGACCTTTCAAGTTCTCTTCTGGATAGAATATAAAGAACATAATCAGCTTAAGCATGAGAGCAACATCCATAAGAACATTTCATCACTTGATTACAGAAATAGATTATGAAGTGATAATACTGATTTCTCATGCAATTATCACTTACGCCTATAGAGATAAGCTCACATATCTTTATATAAAAATGCTGCCGCATAAACTTATGCGGCAGCAATGTAATTTCTCTTATTCTGAATATCCTATAGCACTTAAGAAATGAAAGCCATTATGATAAAGTTAGCAACGAATAATGCAGATGCTACCCAAATAACAGGACTAATTTCTTTTGCCTTACCCTTTGCAATCTTAACGATGCAATAGAAGATAAATCCACCGGCAATACCATTAGAGATACTATAGCCGAAGCCCATGAAGATTGTTGCAAAGAAAGCAGGAATAGCATCCTCTAATTCTGTCCATTTAACATCCGCAAAGGATGCTAACATCATAACACCAACTGCGATCAAGGCCGGTGCAGTTGCCTGGGTAGGAACGATACCTACAACCGGAGCCAGGAATATACATAATACAAAGCAAATAGCAGTTACTACAGAAGTTAAACCGGTACGTCCGCCTGCTTCAATTCCGGCTGCGCTTTCTACATAGGTTGTGGTGTTGGAGGTACCAAAGATAGCACCGATACTGGTTGCAATGGAATCAGCAAATAAAGCCTTGTCCATCTTTGACTTAAAGCCTGAGCTATTTTCCAGCGCTGCTTCATCACTTGCATCAAAAATACCTGATCTTCTGCCGGTTCCGATAAAGGTACCAATGGTATCAAAGGTATCGGATAAGCTGAAGGCAAAAATAGTCATGAGGATTAAGGGAAGCTTAGCCGGTTCATCAAAGAAGGATAACAAACCTTCAGAACCAAAGGCTGCACCAAAGGTAGTGCCCAGAGCAGCAAAGGAATCAGCTATGCCTGAAGTAGCACCGATATTGGAAAGATCAACGATTCCCATAGGGATACCGATAATTGTTGTAGCAATGATACTGATAAAGATTGCTCCCTTAACTTTCATAACTAAGAGAACAAAGGTAATAACGATACCGATTAAGGCCAGTAGAACACCTGCATTATTAAACTCAGTGACTGCAGGAACGATGCTGCTGTTTGCAATCACGGTTCCACTGTCAAGCTGGGTGTAAGTACCCGGATCTGCAGTAAACTTAAATAAGCCTGCATTCTTTAAACCAATATATGCAATAAATACACCGATACCGCCGCCAATTGCATGCTGTAAGCTGGCAGGTATGGATTTGATTAAGAGCTTACGAACCTTTGTAACAGTAATGATAATGTTAATAACACCGCAAATGAATACCATAGCCAATGCCTGCTGCCAGGAAAAACCGAGGCCAAACACAACGGTATAAACAAAGAAGGCATTTAAGCCCATACCTGGTGCCTGTGCATAAGGGACATTAGCAAAGAGACCCATGATTAGTGTACCGATCACAGATGAGATAATCGTAGCAAGAAATACAGCTCCATAAGGAACTAACTCGAAAACGACCTCCCCTGCATCGTTGAATGTTCTTTGGGACAGCATCTGGGGATTAACAAAAATGATATAAGCCATGGCAAAGAAAGTTGTCAGACCTGCTATAATTTCTGTAGACACCTTTGTCCCGTGCTGGTTAAGCTTAAAAAACTTTTCCATAAAAACTCTCCTTTTTATTTTTTTATAAAAAGGGCTATCCTTTGAGGCTCCCTTAATATACACGCTAATGTATTATTCCCTATTATGTACAAGCTATCAAAATACTTGAATACTGTATTTTAACATAGAGAGGAGGCTATCCATCAGATCATTTCAGTTATAATATTGACAACTTACTTTGAGGTTAGCCTCCCTTATTTCAAATCAATTAAATTTTCAAGGATGATTTGATTGGCAATAAAGACCAATCCCTTCATCTTCAGTGAATGATTTAACCGAATATTTTGAACAATCGGCGAATGATTTATTCATCATCCACTAATATAATAATTCACCACCTCTTCTTGGTCAATTTATTTATACTTATGATACTTATTAGCAATTGTTATCTTATATTAGCAGAATTTATTATTCCTCAGCCTGCTCTTCCTTTGCATTCTCCTCAATTACCTTCTGCTGTACATCGGATGGAGCCTGCTCATAACGTGAAAACTCATAAGAGAACTCACCGATACCGCCTGTGATGGAACGAAGGTCTGTAGAATAACCATACAGTTCGGACATAGGAACATCTGCAATGATCTCCTGCTTACCGCCGCTAATGGGATTCATACCGAGTACTCTGCCCCGGCGCTTATTAAGATCACCCATAATATCACCGGTAAACTTATCCGGTACCACAACCTTTAAAGCTGCGATCGGCTCCAATAATACCGGAGAAGCTTCCATAAAGCCCTGTTTGAAGGCTTGAATGGTTGCCATCTTAAATGCCATTTCTGAAGAGTCAACCGGATGATAGGAACCATCCACCAGGGTAGCTTTCAGGCCAACTACCGGATAACCGGCTAAAGGTCCCTTAAGAACACATTCTGCAATACCCTTTTCTACAGCAGGGAAGTAGTTCTTCTGTACGGAACCGCCGAAGATCTTTTCCTCAAATACATAGGGTGTCTCCATATCACCGGAAGGTTCAAACTCAATATGAACATCACCATATTGGCCGTGACCGCCGGATTGCTTCTTATATTTACCTTGAACGCGAACCTTCTTACGAAGTGTCTCACGGAAGGGTACTCTGGGTTTCATAACCTCTATCTCGACCTTATACTTGGTCAATAGCTTACTCACAACAACATCTAGCTGCTGGTCACCGATACCATAAAGCAGGGTCTGTCTGTTTTCCTTATCATTGACCATCCTCAGGGTAAGGTCTTCATCCATAAGCTTACCAAGTGCCTGGGATACCTTATCATCATCCCCCTTATTCTTGGTCTTAAATCTTTGGTAGGTGTAAGGTGTGGAAACCGTAATCCTTTCGTAGACTACCGGAGTTGCCTTGGTGGATAAGGTATCGCCGGTTACTGTCTCCGAAAGCTTACCTAAGGCACCGATATCTCCTGCATGGAGCTCATTCACCTCGATCTGCTCCTTACCGCGGAGTACATAGATGCGGTTAACCTTTTCTTCTGTGTCCCTGTCAGCATTAAATACAGTCATATCGGATTTCAGAACACCGGAGCAAACCTTAAATAAGGAGAACTTACCGATAAATGGATCGGCTATGGTCTTAAATACTCTTGCAGTAAAGGGTTTCTTATCGTCATAATCGCCGACAAAGGCTTCTCCTGTCTTGGTATTCTTACCGCTAACGGATGTCTTGGATGGGCTTGGGAAGTATTTCTCAATTGCCTGTAACAGCATTGTGGTTCCCTGAGCATTTATTCCGGAACCCATAAGAACGGGAACTACGGTACCATCTATCACATTATTTCGAAGTGCAAAGGAGATTTCTTCCTGGGTGAATTCCTCACCTGCAAAATACTTGTCCATCAGTTCCTCACTGGTCTCAGCTACCGCATCCAGAAGGACCTCTCTGAACTTCGAAAGATTTTCCTTACTATATTCCGGAATTTCACATTCCACATAATTGCTGGCAGTTGTAAATCTTCTGCCTGCCATCTTTACCACATTGACAAATCCCACAAACTTCTCATTTTCCCTGATGGGAATATGAAAAGGTGCAATTTTCTTACCATAGAGTTCTGTCAGCTTTTCCACTACCTCACGATAGCTGGCATTATCATCATCCATATCTGTTACAAAGAATAATCTGGGTAAATGATACTTCTCGCAATAATCCCAAGCCTTCATGGTGCCAACTTCCACGCCTGCCTTAGCTGAAACAACGATGACAGCAGCATCAGCTGCTACTAATGCTTCCTCTACCTCACCGATAAAATCAAAATATCCCGGTGTATCAAGGAGATTAATTTTGGTGTCTTCATAAATTACCGGCACTACTGTCGTACTGATTGAGAACAATCTCTTTTGTTCTTCCTTATCATAATCACTGATTGTACTTCCCTCTTCCACTTTTCCCTGACGTTTGAGTATCCCTGTTGTGTACGCTATGGCTTCGACTAAAGTAGTCTTGCCACAGCCGCCGTGGCCTAACAAAACAACATTACGAATCTTTTCCGAAGTGTAAACATTCATTTCGATTTCCTCCAATACGCTAATAGTAAGTAGTAGGGTCAAGCACCTTGCAAAAGCGGCAAAATGTTGTAGGCTTAACGCGAAATTTCTGTAAATATCTGTCTAGTGCGGTTAAGCTGACCATAGATACCTCTTAGTATATTTTACTAGACCAAATAAACTTTTACAATAGGTTTATGCTAATTATTAACAAAATTCATCTTTCACACTTTAAACCGTTACACTTTAAAGCGACATAGTATTGACACTCCAAAAATTATGGATTATAATGCACGATAAGCACTTTAATTGTAAATAAACTCGTATAAAACATACGGGTCAGAGAAAAGCTTCATAAGACGGCATGTAAGTTAGTATGAAGGCCACGAAAGGACAAAACAGCTATGATTATCGTAATGAAACCCAACGCAAAGAAAGAATCCATAGACAGAATCAAGAATTTAATTGAATTTAGGGGACTGGATGCACACATTTCCGCAGGTAAACAGGTCACGATCATTGGTGTTGTCGGGGACAAGACAAGACTGCAGGATCAGAACCTGGAGATATTTGAAGATGTTGACCGAATTGTCAGTGTAACCGAGAGCTATAAGCTGGCTAACCGCAAATTTCATCCGGAACCGTCTATTGTTAAAGTAGGAAACGTAAGCATCGGCGGAGACAGCCTTGTTATTATGTCTGGCCCCTGTGCCGTAGAGAGCAGGGATCAGCTTCTTGCTACCGCTCATGCAATCAAAAAGGCCGGTGCTCAGATTTTACGCGGTGGTGCTTATAAGCCCAGAACCTCACCCTATGCATTTCAGGGGTTGGAGGAAGAAGGCTTAAAATATATGAAGGAAGCCAGAGAAGAAACCGGCCTTCCCGTCATCTGTGAGGTAACCAGCTTAAATGCGATCGAAGCGGCTGTGAAATATGTAGATATGCTTCAGATCGGTGCAAGAAATATGCAAAACTTCTATCTTTTGAAGGAGGCAGGCAAGTCCGGTCTGCCGGTTCTATTAAAAAGAGGACTTGCAGCTACCATTGATGAGTGGCTGAATGCATCAGAATATATTCTATCAGAAGGTAACCCCAATGTGGTACTCTGCGAACGTGGTATCCGTACCTTCGAAACTGCCACCAGAAATACCCTGGATATCAGCGCAGTTCCTGTGATCAAGGAAAAGAGTCATCTTCCTATTATCATTGATCCAAGCCATGCTACCGGGGTCAGAGCTTATGTTAAGCCTTTGGCAAGGGGTGCGGTAGCGGTAGGTGCCGATGGTCTCATGATCGAAACTCATCCCAATCCTTCCATTGCTTTATCGGATGGACCCCAGTCCCTGACCTTTGAGCAATTTGAAGAACTGGTTAATGAGATCAGACCTTTTGCAGCGCTTTGCGGAAAGAAAATATAAAGGAGGCCTTCATGACTGCTTCAGAAAGTGATTTTACAAGCGATTTTGAAAGTGATTTTACAAAGGAGTTAAGAATTGGATTTATTGGGTTGGGCTTAATCGGGGGGTCCATTGCCAAGGCCCTGAAAATAATCAATCCCGACTATTACCTGATTGCCTATGATTATCACAAAACTGAGCCCAGCAGCGATTTACTGGCAGCGTTACAGGACAAAACCCTCGATCACATCACAAACTCACTGGAGGAAGCCTTTCCGGACTGTGATTTAGTCTTCTTATGTGCTCCGGTGCTAAAGAATATCGAATATTTGAAGCAACTGAAACCCCTGCTGAAGCCAGGCTGCATCTTAACCGACGTAGGAAGTGTCAAGAGTAATATACATAATGCAGTAGTTGAGCTTGGAATGGAGGATCAATTTATCGGCGGTCATCCAATGACCGGCTCCGAGAAAACCGGATATTTAAACTCCTATGCTCTCTTACTGGAAAATGCCTATTACATCCTGACCCCAACTTCAAAGACACCTACTTCCATGACCACTTTCCTATATGAGCTTGTAAAGAAAATGGGCTCCATTCCAATTATATTGGATGCTAAAGAGCATGATAAAATCACTGCGGCCATCAGTCATGTACCTCACATTATTGCTGCACAGCTGGTTAATCTGGTCCGTGAATCAGATGACAGTGAAGAAAAGATGCGAGCCCTGGCTGCCGGAGGCTTTAAGGATATCACCAAAATTGCCTCCTCCTCAGCGCTCATGTGGCAGAATATCTGTCTGACCAATGAAGCAGAAATCAAAGAATGCCTTGACCGTTATATCGAATACCTGAAGGCTGCCTCTGAGGCCCTGTCCAGGAGAGATGAGAATTACCTTTATCAGATGTTTGATACTGCCGGAGAATATCGAAGCGCTATTCCCAACCGCTCCATCGGAATGATAAAAAAGCTGTTTGAGATATATCTGGACATCAGAGACGAG
>JAJUHH010000006.1 GCA_029267975.1 Clostridiales bacterium | reverse complement strand
TTTCATAATACAATAAAGCATGATCTCACTTTCATGAGATCATGCTCTTTGACAAAAGAAAAACTCCCCGAGTAGGGCTCGAACCTACAACCCCACGGTTAACAGCCGTGTGCTCTACCATTGAGCTATCGAGGAATACGTTAGTTATTTTAATACGTTGCAGTATTAATGTCAAGTCCTTTATAGAAATTCTTCACTTTCTCTTGAAAATTTTCATGTAATATTACCAGCCTTCCAGGTCTTGCTGCCAGCTTCTACGTTAATATAACCAGCTTCCCTTGCATGATTACCAGGCTCTCTGCTTATTTTATTCACTACTGACGGCAGGTTCTGCGCCATATATCTCAGCTCTTGCTGGATATAACTCGAGGCTTATGGGCTCTCCCTGAGGATATATAGCTTCTTTCACAAAGAATCCTAAGCCCCCTGAGTTATTCCTGTTATCTGCATAGTAATACAGTTACATCGTTCACGTTTGTGCCTGTGGCTCCGGTGATGACCAGTCCGTTGACAGCCTTAAGCGCATGATAGGAATCATTTTCTCTCAGCATCTTCTCGGCGTCTATTCCAAGCTTCTCAAGCTCTAATGCTGTGGCTCCGTCTACGATACCCCCTGCAGCATCTGTAGGTCCGTCCGTTCCGTCAGAGCCTATGGAGAATAAGACTACATTGTCCATTCCTTTTATCTCCAGGGCTGCACTTAGGGCGATTTCCTGGTTCCTTCCGCCAAGGCCATTACCGATCACATTAACTACGGTCTCTCCACCGGCAATCAAAGCTGTTGGCCCTTCTTTCTCCAGCCTGGCAAAGGAAGCAATCCATCTTCCTGCCTCTCTCGCTTCACAGGTCAAATCCATCGTCAGGATTTTGGCGGTATATCCCAACTCTCTGGCATGCCTGGCGGCGGAGTAACACAATTCCTTAACACTTCCAACCACATAGTTTTCAATATTAATATCCAGGAAAGGAGTGCTCCTTTGTAATATCTGATAGATCCGCTCTGACAGCTTCAATCCGTATTTATTGACAATTGCAATTGCATCCTCTGCTGTTGATTCATCTGCATAGGTAAGACCGGAAGCGATCATTGCATTATTATCGCCTACGATATCGGATAGTAGAATTGCATAGGTCTTAGCATCTTTGATGTATCTGGAGAATTTACCGCCCTTAATTGCAGATAGCTTTTTACGAATGGTGTTGATTTCAGTTATGTCTGCCTTTGAATATAAGAGCTGCTTTGTAGTATCTTGGAGCTCTTCCAGTGTGACTCCATCCACAGGCAGCTCCACCAGGGAAGAACCTCCTCCCGATAGCAGCATTAACACGGTATCCTGTTCCGAAACCTCTTCCAGAAAAGACAGAATTCTTCTGGCTCCCAAAAGGGAATTTTCATCCGGTGTTGGATGCCCTGCCTCAATGATTTCAAACTTGTCTATTGCTCCCTGAGCGTGGCCGTATTTTGTTACGATAATGCCCTTATATACTTTATCTGCCAGAACATCATTAGAGATCCGTGCCATTTCCCATGCAGCCTTACCGATGGCAATAATAAGTACTCTTCATTTGAACTCTATCGTATGTAATGTTTCCCGTACAGCTTTATCAGGCATTACATCTGCGATAGATCTTTCAATGATGTGCCATGCATCACTGTGCATACGCTTACCTCCTACCTATCTCGTAATAGATACTCCTGATAATTTCTGATAATAATAGGCAAGCGCAGAATGATCCTTATCTCCCAACCCATCCGCCTTTAACAGCTGCAGCATTTCCATCACCTGTGCAGTAAGCGGAAGCCCAACTCCAACCTCATGTGCTGTTTCAAGTGCATTGTTTAAGTCCTTGATATGCAGGCCAATCTTAAAGCCAGGCTTGTCATTTCCGGCCAGCATCATAGGCAGCTTACTTTCCATTACTGTAGAGCCCGCCAGACCACCGCGAATTGCCTGAAATACCAGTTCCGGGTCCAGGCCTGCTGCCTTGGCCAAAGTAAATGCTTCTGAGCATGCTGCAATATTCAGTGCTACGATAATCTGGTTTGCCAGCTTTGTCGTATTACCGGCTCCAAGCGCACCGCAATATACTACACTGCTGCCCATAAAGAGTAAGAGCTCTTTTACCTGCTCAAATATTTCCTTTTTACCTCCCACCATGATGGAGAGCGTACCGTCAATGGCCTTCGGTTCCCCTCCTGAAACAGGTGCATCTAGCATTTCAATGCCTTTTGCTTCCAAGGCCCTCCCGACCTCCTGAGAGACCCCCGGTGCAATCGAGCTCATGTCAATCAAAATACTTCCAGGCCTCATACTGTTGATAATACCTGCCTCCCCAAGGACCACCTGCTTTACCTGAGGTGAATTGGGAAGCATTAAGATAACAATATCACCATGACTTGCTGCCGCCTGTGCTGAATTCTCCCTGACGGCTCCCTCCCTTTCCAGTTCCATTGCCGCATTATCATTGATATCATATACATGACATGCAAGTCCTTTGCGAATAAGATTTTTACACATTGGCTTTCCCATAATACCTAATCCTATGAAGCCTATCTTCATAATCATTTCCTCCTGCTGTTCTTATTTATGTGATACCACATTGGTCGGTTTTCCTTCCATAAAACATCTGAGATTGGATGCCGTAATACTCATTAATCTCTTTCTGGCTTCCCCCGACGCCCAGGCAATATGCGGCGTAAATATTATATTTGGTGCTGACAGTAAGGGGTTATCCTGACGGATTGGTTCTTCTGAAACCACATCAACTGCCGCTCCTGCTACCTTCCCGCTCAGGAGTGCATCCTTTAGAGCTTCTTCATCAATTAATGCTCCTCTGGCTGTATTAATAATGAATACACCATCTTTCATACCGTTGATGCTCTCATGGTTGATTATATTCTTATTCTGATCCGTCAGTGGGCAATGCAAGCTAATTACATCAGAACGGCTGAGTAATTCCTCCAGAGAGACTGCTTCTACCTTCCCTTCCAGCAGCTTCGGCTCGATACCGCGACGGCTGTATGCCACAACCTTCATTCCAAAGGCCTGCGCCATCCGGGCTACTGTTCGTCCTATTTTCCCAAAGCCTATGATGCCCAGTGTCTTTCCGTATAATTCTGTAATGGATTTTAAACAGAAACTAAAATCAGGACATCTGCACCACTCACCTTCTTTGACCGCCTGTGTATGGAGCCCCACATGATTGGAAAGCTCCAATAAAAGTGCCAGGGTATGCTGTGCTACCGCTTCTGTACTGTAATCCGGAACATTCGATACGATTATTCCTCTATTGGCTGCACTTACAACATCAACTATATTGTATCCTGTGGCCAATACACCAATGAATTTCAGGTGTTTACATTGCTCCATGTGCTCCTTTGTCAGGACTGTTTTATTTGTAAATACCGCTTCGGCCTCATGAATTCTATCTAACACCAGTGCCGGCTCAGTTCTGTCATATACAGTTAAGTCACCCAAGGCACCCAGCTCATCCCAGCTTAAATCTCCAGGGTTGGCAGTATAACCGTCTAATACCACAATTTTCATAGCTTAATCCTCCAATAGTGCCCAGGCACGTTTGATTACTCTCTTTGTATTGGCCAGTATAATATCTGCATGCTCTCCCGGTCTTGGGGTAACCTCTAAGGATAGGGGCATAGGGGCATCTTTTCTGAAGAAGCCTTCTTCTTTCAGCACCCGGAAGAAATCCAACAACTCCATGGTATCATTGGCACTGTTGGGATATCCGAATCTCGGATGTTTGTCACCATAAGCATCGCACCCTTCTTTCATAACTGCATTGCCGATATGAAGATGGGTAATATATGGCCTTAGGGTTTGAATGACAAATCTGCTGCTTTCATAGGTAGTGGGAAAATGCGATAAATCCACTAAAAGTCCGAAATTGTTCCATTTACTTTTCACCTCTTCAGCCAGAGCTGCCGCTAAGGGAGCAGGGCCAATGAGTGCCGCCTTGTCACAGTCATAATCGAATACCTCAAGATTTACCTTCATGTCTTTCTTATGAGCATATGCACAGATATTGCAAGTAGTCTTGACCAGCTGATCAAAGGCTTCCTTCCGGGTACTACTCTCCCACTTTCCTGCCAGAAATGCAATTCCCTCCGCACCCAGATATTCCGCTTCATCAATTGCTTCCATCAGGGTCTTCTCTGCTGCAATACGTTTTTCTTCTTCCAGATCATTGGGATTAAGTCCGCTGCTTAAAAGTCTTGGCTGCGCCCCATAGCATACCTTCATATGGGATTGCTGAAGAAGGAACCTGGTCCTTTCTCTGACCTCATCCTCCTTAATCTGAGTCAATTCTATTAAATCAAAGAAATCATCTGATAAAACCTTGATCAGAGCTTCTTCATGCTTCCACTGTGCTGGTGGATAGCTCATCCAAAATACGGTTCCTAGCTGAAAATAAGTATTTATACTTTCTTTCATGATTATCATCCTCCTATTGCGAGTGTATCTTTACTGGAAATGATAGTTAATGGTTACCTGGTCTCATCTATGATATGAAATCAGCATCGGCTGACCTTATGGTTTATGAAGTATGAGCAGCTCCTGTTCCCTCAATACAGGCAGTATGATTTCTTGTCCCCTTAAGGTCTGGCTTATCGGATAGTCCTCATGATTGCATTCACTGTGTACTCTTGCAACCTTTATGTCCTCCCCCAGCCTAATTCCTACCGGGCCAATGGGAAGATTCTCTCTTAAGGTTCCCAGCGGGACACGACAGCCTGCCAGATTGAGGAGATGAAGTATATAGCAATCCTCCTGCTCGTAAATACTGAGGTCCACATGGGCCTGCGCTTCTACCTTGACCGGGTAGTTATTGCCTGCACACCATTCCAAGACACCTTGCAGCAGTCTCTGATGATCCGGCAGCTGGAACTTTGCATAGCATCGATCAAGGTCTGCCGCCAGGTAAACCACCCTCGATCCACTCCTTAAGCTTCCTGCATAAATTACAGCCTCACCGCTTTCCTCCCTGATCCAGGCAAATTCCGGCGGATAAATAGGAAATGGAGGAATATAGGTGGCCAGTACCGTTAAGACACCCGTAGAGCTGTTGCGCTGCACGGTGCCACCTAAGGGCAGTAGCTCTGTCCCCTGAAGAAGCCTAAATATTGGGTGCTCTTTATCCTGCAGCCTCATATAATTATGCTTATCATATACAAGCCAGCTATCTTCATCAGCTTCGCTTACTCCAAGCTTCTCCGGAAGGATGGTAAGCCCCAGCTTATCATAAAGGAATTGTCCTCCGACCCATTCTCCTTCTTCGTCATAGCAGCCGGTCTCTCCGCTTATGATTAGATGCTTCCCCTGCTCGATCCATCTTACGATGCTTTCTGCCTGCTCCTTATTCATAATCGCAAGATTTGGCAGAACCAAGGTCTGAAGCCTTTCACTATATTTGTCTATATCGTCTGCATGAATCGGAACAAAGGCAATCCCAGCCTCCGAAAGGGCCTGTGTTATCCCATACCAGGGATAGGCACTTTTCTCTATGGAAGCACCTCGCCTATAATAGATGGAGGTCTCCTGATTCCAAACGATCCCCACATTAGCGATGTTAGTCCGATTAGTCAGGTATTTCCTTACCGACTTGTGCCAATGGAAAATGTCTACGGAAGCACTCAGTTTTCTGCAATCCAAAGCTCTGCCTCCTACGAAATGATACCAGGGGGAAATTCCGCCGCTGATACCGGATAACATCCATTTTCTAATCTCCTGCTTCTCACCGGAGGCTAAGCGGAAGGTTCTTATTCCTTTGTAATAATGAGCCATGCTTTCAGCAATAATGATATTTTCATCGGAAGCCATATGTAAGAGCTTCCCTCCAACAGCATTTTGCTCAAACCCGCCGATCTTATCTCTGGACTGATGATCGCAGAAGATAAACTCAGCATTTTGGATTAACCTGCGGATATCATAGAAGCGTCCTCCCGTCTGGAAGGGATCTGCATTGATCATGCCAAACCATCTGCAGTCTCTGCCACCGTAATCCTGTGTCACCTGATTAAAATAAAGCCAGTTCTCAATCCTGATATCATAATTCCACCTTACCCATTTGCGATAATCAGGATCCTTCCAGTCCACTTTCTCAGGCAGCTCCCTGCCATATCTGGCCCTGAACTTCTCACGGCAGTTCTGACAATAGCAGATGGTCTGGCTGCCCAGTCCAGCCCAGCTGTTATCTGCGAAGCCCTCCGGTGAATACTTGCTGATAATCTCCCTGAATACCTTCGGAAGAAAGCTTTGATAATAACCCCCATTGACACAGGTTACATACCTTCCCTGTACCAGTATGGGATCGCCTTCAATACTCCTGCAATACCAGGAGGGATACTTATCATACATCTCCCTGCTGGTACAATTGGAGTCCATTCTGGCAATCACCTTAAGGCCTGCTTCTCTGGCAGCCTTATTCCATTCACCGAAATAATCCCTGTCCCCCAGGGTTGCTGCCTTGTATTGATATGCAAATTCACTTTGGTAATAACGAACGATCCCTCCACAGTTGATGATTACCCCTTCGATTTTGCACTGCTTCCAGTATTCCTTCCATAAGCTTAGATCGCATTTCTCGGGATCGTCCTCCGTCAGATTAACCTGGCCCCATAAATATGTTGTTTGATACCATGGTTTTCTGCTATCTTCCATCCTTTGCCTGTTCCTCTCTGCTATGTAATATCCATATTCTCCTGATGATTGCATACCGAAGTTACCAGTACGGCTGCATAAAGGTCATTGACGGATAACCTGATTTTCTTTTGAGCCTTTATTTTTCTTTTGCCATGTTCCGTCAGTCTTTGGAGCTTGACCGGTTGTATTCCCCTGAACTCTATGAAGATATCTGAGACAGGCAAGGGCTTATAGAAGGTGCTGCCGTTGAAGCCGGAATAATTCAATATTTGAATCAGGTATTCATTCTCTGTGCATCTGTGAAAGAGCACCTCTACACAAGGCGGTGCATCAATATGGATCAGCTTCGATTCCTGAACATTCGCAGTCAATACATCCATGAAAATATGTTTAAACTCTTCGTAGCCCTGTTCATAATACAGGCAACCGATCTTCCAAGGGAAATAGATGGCATGCCCGGGATTAACTGATACACTGTAATGCTCTGTCACCGCATATCCAAAGCATCGCTCGGGTGGTCCGTACATGCCTGCCGTTATGAGTGGTAGATAATTGATGTTAGCGGCATCCGGCTGCATATAATAATAGTCCTTATCCAGGTAGACCCATTCCTTATCATAAAAATCAGGGAAAACTGACCTGGGCTCCGTCAAAAAGTAGCTTCCCCTTACCTGCTCATGCTTTCGGTCCAATTGCACAGCAAAAAGTGCTTTCAGATCCTCCTTCTGATCTTTCAGGGTCAGTCCGCTTCCGATCAGGATCCTTTCATTTTCTTTGAGCACCTCTACTGTAGAAGGCTCCAGATAAGAAATTCCCGGCAATATGACAGCAGCATAATCTTTCAGTTTATTATTTAAGATCTCTGTCTCCCTGGCATCGATCACATCAAATTGTATATGGTTCTCCTTTAACATCTTATAGATTCCGTAATACTCTCTTTGGGCTTCCTTGCTCTCACCCAGTGGATTTATCAGCAGATACTGGGCACAGGAGCTAAGCTTATTAAAATACTTCTCATAAGTCCTGTGATAATGAAAGATCTTCTTCACTAGTGCAAAGTTTCTTGTATCCGGGTAGGTGTCAAAATCTCCTATAATACACCAGTCCAGATTGCCTCCTGTAGCCATCGCTCCGTATAAACGGAGTGCATTCAGATAAGGAGACACCCCCATAAAGCGATAGAAAATATCGACTGCATTAATCGCACAGTTGCTGGAGTATCTGTCATTAAAGGTATCCTGTACCAACTGGACATTGTTCTCGCTGGCCATGGTCCAGAAGGGCAGGGGTCTGTCTACTGCAGAATTTGCTTCGTTTCGGACTAGATCCACTCCTTTATGAGAATAGGTACATACTGCTATTTCGGGATTTAAGGATTTCACCTTTTGATATATTTTCTCCAGTAAGAGATTGGTTGTATATTTCTTAAACTCCTTATATTTGAGGAAAACAGCGTCTTCCTCATCCTCCTTCACCGGAAGGACAAGGCCGCTAAAGCTTTGAAATTCTCTTTGACAGCTTTCGCACTGACAGATTCCCACGTAATGATTGTTATAATCCCAGGTTTGATAGCCAAACATATTGAAGAAAACCCCATCAACCGGATAATTCGTGATTACCTCTTCCAGAATCTGAAGGGAGCATTCTTGCTGATAATCGCCATTGACGCAGGTTGCAGCAGTGTCGTTATACAGAATGGGCTTTCCTTCTATGGACCTGCTATACCATTCCGGATACTCCTCAAGGAACTGAATGTGTGTTTTGCTAAAATCAAAGCGTGCAATCACTCTGATCTCATTCTCATGACATTTTGTAATGAGCCTTCCAAAGAAATCCTCCTGCAAATACGGGCTGGGCTTTTGGAATGGTAGCTTTGTTGGATAAAAGGATGTGATACCTCCACAGCCTACCATACAGACATTGGCTCCAAAGTCTTTCAAATACTCCACATAACGATCAATATCCATAATTGCATCGATATCCCGCAGATTATTCTGAATCATTCGATATCTTTTTTCACTCCACCAGCTCATGTCTTCGCCTTTCTTATCTGCTGTCTTATTACTTTGTTATTATTCTATGACAAGCATTTCCCAAACACCTAACTCACTGATACATAGCTTAATGTAATCACCAGTGATCTCCCATTGAACCTGTGTTCCTTCCAGCACAGATGTCACAGCACTTACCTTTGGAAGCATGTCAATGCGAACATCCATCCTAAGCCTGCTGCACCTGATATTATTCCTCAGAGGCCGCTCTCCGATTCCATTCACCAAATGGATAAGAAGCTTATCCTCTTGCCGGTAAGCATATGCATAGATTCCCTCCGGCAGCTCATCGCTTATGAGCACCGGTTTCTGATCACTCAGATAATGAATACAATTTCTAAATAACAGTCTCTGATCCTCAAGGCCATAATAAAGATTCATCTGTGACAGGCTAAAATAAACTCCTAATACCTGCCCTGCTTCTATGCAATTCTTTGTTATTATAGGAATATCCGTATGCTTTACCGGGATACTGGCTCTCTCCGGCGGGGCTCCTACCCCATCTAGGGGAGAGAAGGGTGGCACAAAGGTCATTAAGACCTCGGTTGCAGACACTGGCTTACTATATAGAACATCATCCTTTAGAGGAAGATAAAAGGTATCCCATAATCCTGCTTTTAATACCTGTCCGCTTTCCTCCCATATGCCATAACAGGCAGCCAGATTTTTCCCCGCTTCTACCTGTTGGCTAATACCTAGCAGAGAGGCATATTCCTCTATTGCCGATACCTTGGTCTTTTCAATCAGCAGATTGCCGCCATTCTGGGTATAGGCTGTCAACAGCTCCTTTGTCTCATTGCTTAAAGGAAAACCTTCCGGCACAATTACTACTCTGTAAGAGCTCAAGTGTTCCAAGGTAATGCCTTCATCTATTCCCATAACATCGAAGGGGATCTGTGTATCCATCAGTGCTTCTGTAAATCCCAGTTCGGAAATTCCTGCATTCCACAGCAAAAGCACCTCTGCAATAGATTTTGCACCTTCCATATAAGGCTTCATTAATTTAATCTTTTGATTTACCTTTTTCATTACACCAAGCATTCTCAGATCGGTTATTGTTTTCTCATAACCTGTTAAGGAGTGCCAGAGCATTCCTCCTGAAGCCGGAATCTGACTCAGCCAGAATTCATATTCTGCTGCCGGTAATCCGGTATGCCTCCAGTCCATGCCGGGACAGGAATGAATGATACCATAGGGTTTGGGCCGATTACTGATATACTGGCCCAGCTTCATATTCAGCGTGGGCTTCCATTTGTAGGGAAGCTTCTTCTTCCCAGCTGACAGGATATCCTGTGCTTCCGTGCAGATCATATCTGCAGATTGATATCTTTCTATGAGATTCTCCGGAGCTCCTTCCCCATCCGAGCGGTAGGTTCCATAATAATAGATAACCGGAATATCCCTTCTCATCCGCTTCACCGCACTATATAGTATCTGTGCATTCTCCAGGGAACACTTCCTCTTCCAGTCCTTCCTCCAAATGCTAGAATCTGCCGGAAGTTCCTCCTTATAACGTTGGCGATATTTTCTCTTGCAGTTTTCGCAAAAGCAGTCCTCCATCTGCGGTGCATTAAAGAACACACCATCCAGCTCGAAGAGAGACAGAGCTTCCTCCAGTACCTTTACTGCAAATTCCTCATTTCGAAAGCCTCCATTAATGCAGGTAGACAGAAGCAAAGACCAGTTGCCCATTCTTTTGCTGCCGAATATGAGGGGTTGGCCTGCCTGATCCTTTACGAACCATTCCGGATGCTGCAGGTATACCAGATCGTCAACCTTGCTGAAGTCAAAGCGGGCGATTACCTTGATATCGCGCTCATGGCAGCTGCCTATCAATTCCTTCAGGAATTGACTGTCTTGCGGAAGATACTCATTGATATGGTGATATGGGATGGCACTCTGATACCAGGCATAAATTCCGCCTACATTGATCACTAAGGCATCGGCGCTGCATTCCCTTACCTTATATGCTATTTCTTCCGCTATCATACCCTGGGTATCCTGTATCTGAAGATTATATTGAATTACTGTATGTATGCTATTCCACCAGGTTTGCTTCATCACGTTTCTTTCCTTTCAGCTTCCCGCTATTGTTTGATACCGCTGACTGCTATACTTTGTACAATATATTTCTGCAGGAACAGAAACATAATGCTGAGAGGAATTGCACTGACCACAGCCACGGCCATTCTGGGTCCGTAATAGATGGCATCCTGCTGCGCATTAAATACGGATACGCCTACAGAAATAAGCTGCTTCTCTGCACTTCTGATAACAACCAGCGGCCATAAGTAGCTGTTCCAGTTACTTAAGATCTGTAAGATCGATAGAGTTGCGATCAGTGGCTTTGATAAGGGAAGGATGATTCGAAAGAAGATCCTCCATTCACTTGCACCGTCAATATATGCCGATTCTCTTAGAGAATCCGGTATTGCTTCAATGTTTTGCTTGGAGAAAAAGATACCATATACATAAGCAAAGCCTCCTAACAGCAGTGGCGCATAGGTGTCCAATAAGCCCCATTTTTTATACTGCAGATACAAAGGTACCATTCTGGATTCAAAGGGAATCATCATTACTGCCAACATAAAAATGAACCAAAATTTCTTACCCCAGAAATTGCCCTTGGCAAAAGCGTAACCACACATCATGGCGAATAAAACAGCGATTATGGTATGAAGGGCAGTAACAAGAATTGTATTAAGATAATATCGAACCAGTGGTATGGTCTTAAAGGCTACCTCGTAATTAAATAAGGATGGCTCATGTGGAACCAGGGAAAAAGGGGGTAAGGAGGACAGTGCCTTTCTGTCAAAGGATAGTATTACACTCCATACAAGAGGAATCAGTATAATACATAGAACAATCAGTAGAATGACTATGATAATTGCTCTTCTGATTTTTTTTGCTTTCATTTTCTATCCTTTCTATTTCTTTTTAAAGAAACCAGTCAATTTTAGATTTATCATAGTTATCGTAAATGTCAGAATAAACAATATCATCGCACCGGCAGATGCAATTCCGTATTGCGGGGTTTCAAAGCTGAATTGATAGATATACATCAGTATGGTCTGCAGCGTACCACCAGGTCTTCCTGCTGAAGTATTTCCTCCTATGATAAACAGATCCGAGAATCGGGCCAGACCGTTAATAAAGGAGGTTATGAATAAGAACACAAAGCATGAGGTCATCTGAGGAATTGTAATGTACAGCCATTGCTTAAAACCACTGGCTCCATCTACTTCCGCTGCTTCATATATTTCGCTGGGAATGGACTGCAGACTTGCCAAATTGATCAACATACTATATCCCATACTGCCCCACACGCTAAGTATTGTTGCTCCCAGATGAGAAAACCTTGAATCAGACAGCCAGCCGATTGTCACCTTTTGTCCGGTAAGTAGAGAAAGTGCATTGTTCAGTAAACCTCCATTCGCTTTAAGAACAATCTGGAAGATTAGAACTACGCTGACTCCGGTGATAATGTTGGGAAAATAAAAGCCTACCCTGAAAAGACTCTGCCATTTGCTTTTACCAATATTATTGATTAGTGATGCTAATACAAACCCGATTGGGATAGAAGCCAATCCCAGGATTGCCAGTATGAATGTGTTAGCGATGGATTTAAGAAAGGATGAATTGTTTACTATCTTCTGATAATTTAATAAGCCGATAAATTTTTCTTCCCCAAACCCTAATACCTGTGTGTCATGAAAGCTGTACTTGATGGTGGTTAACATAGGTAAATAAGTTAAAATCCCTAAGGTCAATATACTGACTATAATAAATGAATACCAAACAAGTTGCCTCTTTAGCTTTAATGCAAATAACTGCTTGTTTTTCATATTAACTCCTTTATTAATGAGGGCATGGTTACCCATGCCCTTCATTTTTTATTTCACCTTACTATAGCGGTTATTTCAATGTACCCAAATAGTCATCCACATTCTTTTGTACGAATTGAATTGCGGCTTCCACATCCATGTTGCCCTGAGCCATCTCATTGATTACCGTTGTCAGGTCATTTGCGAAGGTGCCAAAGTTGCCACTGTCATAGCAGTTATTTGCTGAGGCACTGAATTCCAGAGGGCTTGTACGAACGACATAAGAAATACTGTTTGCATAATCATCTGGCATAAATTCTGATAAACGGCTGCTTGCAGCTTTATTTGCAGGAATACTGTAGGTATCCAGCAGCCACTGCTGAACTACTTCATCCGTAACCATGAATTTAATGAATGCCCATGCCAGATCCTTCTGCTTGCTGTTATTACAGATTGCCATATTCCAGTCACCCATATGACTGGAGGTTATGCCTGCAAACTCACCGGCTTCAATCTTGGGAAGCGCTGCGAACATGTACTTATTTTCCAGCCCTGCTGCCTTAATGGTGTTATATGCACTATAAGCGTCTTCTATAATAAACATTGCCAGATTATTGTCAGCGGTATAAGCAACTGCCATGTCAAGCCCCTCTGCATAATCAGGGCTTGCAAAAGAGACAAGCTCGGTCAGATAGTTTAAGGTCTTCCTGGTAAGGTCATTATTGAAGTTTACTTTCGTTGTACCAAGCGTTTCGCCCCATTCGAAAATAGCATTATTGAAGGCTCTGGATGACCAAATATAATTCTTATTGGTACTATTTGCAGCAATCATGCTCATACCATAGGTCTGCTTTCCTGTTACAGGATCAGTTCCGGTAGTTTTCTTTGCAAGGTCCACAATATCCTGCATTGTCCAGGACTCATAATTCGGAAGCTCGACGCCATAGTGCTCGAATATTTCCTTATCAATTACTACCATAACCGGATTAACCGTAATCGTTAAACCATAGGGGATATACTCTGAAAGAGGTGCAAGCTCTACGTTCTTTCTCATGGCCATCATTCCGACTGCTTCCCTTACCTCAGGCTCCTTCTCAAGATAGGAGACAATGGGCTCACAGACAGGAACAATAGAGGATCCATGCAGAAGAACATCAACATCACCGGATAATGCTGCGGTCTGAGTTGCTGCCCTCCAGTTGTCCCATGGAATAGTTTCGATCTGGAGCTCAACATTTGGATAAAACTCTTTCCAGCGGTCAATCACTACCTTATAGCCTGGCTTAGATACGCCGGTTACAATATCTGTACTTCCGTTCTCACCGACTGTAGTAAAAAGACCAGGTCCATATAACCTTAAGGTTGCTGCCTCTTCACTTATTACTTGACTGGCTGCTTCTTCATTCGTACTCTCATCTGTTGTATTGCTTGCTTCACTCTTCTCAGCCGTCTGAGTCGGTGTTGCAGATGGCTCCTTAGCTTCCTTATTAGCACTAGCACAGCCTGCCAATGAAGAAGCTATGATTACCATAGTTAGAAAAATTGCACGAAACTTACTTTTGATTTTCATTTGCTTACCTCCCAATTTGAAATACCTTTCTTTGATGTTTTTATTATAGCGAACCTGATTTTTTACAGATATATTCCAAAAAACAAAAAAACCGATTTAATTTGTACCGACAGTACAAATAAAACCGGCTTATAAACTGCACGCCTTGTAAAATTATTAAACCTGATATATCTTTTCCTTACGTTTCAAATAATAATAAAAACCATTCAGAAATTCCCTGTCATTGTTATTCTTAATGGGATCCACATTCATCAACTCCCTCAGCTTATCCAAGCGATATACCAGGGTGTTGCGGTGGATATGTAGAAGCTTACTCGCATCATTTAAATTATAATTTACCAGGCGAAGAGCTCCTATAATTTCCTTAAAGCTCTCTATCATACTGTCCCCCAGCTTTGTTTCAATGGTATTGTATACTACCTGCAATTCCGTCAAAGGCAGAATAGACATAAAGTATTCATTGGAATGATCATAGAAATAAGTACTGCCCTCTTTGCTGCTCATATTCTTCAGCCACAGGCAGTGTTCATAGCCCCTTCTATAATATCTGAAATCATTTTGGATGGAACCAACATATACCCGAAATTTATAATCTGCCATCCGCATATAACGAAGTCCATCGCAAATACTCTCTGCCACAATATACTTGTAATTGCCAAACAGGTCATTGGTACTATCTTTAATCGCCTTGTAGATCAGAATATCCCCGTCCCTGGTCAGACATAGTAAGTCCTGGGAGGAATGCTGGCTTCCGTTACGAAATGTACTAAGTATATTCTCATAGCCTTCCGTTATATTTTCAATGCTAATCAGAATTGGAATTCTAATTATATTCTCATCCAGACCTAAGGGCTTAGTATATCTCTCCCAGTCTTCTCTTTCCAGGTTCTCACTGTAGAGTATGATATTTAAGAGCTGTTCCTTCAGGTTTCGCCTCTGCATCTTCTCCTGCTTGAATAATTCATATTCCAGCATGACTTCAACAGACATTTTCATTACCATGGCAATCTGCATTACTTCTTCTGGGTTCCCGGTGATTCCGATTACCCCTTCCTTTCTCTTCTTATAATAGATTGCCATATTGACACCATTTTTCACCCCAAATTGCGGATTTTCCTTATCTACAATAATGGTGTCTTGATCTCCCTGGATGATCTGCATCGCCACCTCATGATAGGTTCCAATTCTAGACTTATTTTTACTAGCGATAATAATACCCTTCTCATCCATGATATTAACATTATAATTCACGAACTGAGATATTCTTTCAATGAACTTCTTTGCTAACAAAACATCAATCATGAACTTCCACCTCCTAATGGCAAAGCATAATCATTATTATAATACCAAACTTTGTCTCATCGTGGAAGTCTCTGGATAATATTAAATAATATTGTAGAAATCTTTGATGATTTAATAATAATTTGAGCAAGATTTTTTATTTTCTGGTTGAAATCCAAATAGCATTATGTTATAATCAATTTCGTTCCTGTGAATAGGACATAACGCAGTTGTGGCGGAATTGGCATACGCGCTAGATTCAGGTTCTAGTGAGGGTTTCCTCGTAGGGGTTCAAGTCCCCTCAACTGCACTTAAAAAAGAAGTAACGAGTGACAATAAGTCAGTCGTTACTTCTTTTTTTAGCAAAAGTGGGGAATTGAAACGCTTTTTACATTATAAAAGGTAGAGCTTCCTATGGAACGATAGGAACCTCCACCTTTATTTAAGTAGGGACAAACAGCTAATAATTAGCTTATTCGTCTTATAAGTATTCTCACTTTCTTACAAATTCATAAACGGTATCATCAGCTTCTACCGTAATCTGCATCGCAGTATCCGATATGATATTATAATGAAGTGTAATGGTACGTTCATAGTCTTCAACTATGATGGCCTGATTCTCAACATCAACGCTATAGGAGGCAGTTCCTTCCACAGTATCCCCGTATAGCAAAAGCCAAGGGTTACCTGCTTGTGCATCATAGCAACTGAAGTAGCCTGTTTTATCAAACACTAATGCATAGTATTCTTCTCTCCAATGACTATAGTCATCACCCGCATAGCATAGATAATCAATTATCTGCTCTTCCGTGTAGGAATTGTAGTCGATCACGGGGCTATCCACTGTGTCTGAGCCAGTCTTCGTTGCGTCATCCTTAGTATTATTATTTTTCTCATCCTTCTTTGAATTTGATGTCGTATCTGATTTGCCCCCACTGTTGTCCGAACTCGGGGTTGAATTACTTTCTGAAGCATTATCTGCTTTTGTAGATGGATCTGCTGCTGAATTACTATCTGTATTCGGGGGCAGATTATCCTCTGAGCTGCTTTCTGATTTTGTGTCTGTACTATTGTCTGATTTCCCATTTGAAGTACTTGTCTCCTCCTCTGTTTGGCTAATATCCTCAGAAGGAACGCCAGATACATCAGCTGTAACCGTTGGAGTGATGGAAGCAACTGTATTCGAAGCTGTTGTATTCTCATCCACCTTGGCTTTCTGGCAGCCACAAAGTGTAAGGAGAATTGCAAATAGGCATAGTAGCTTATAATATTTCATATTGATCCTTCCTCTCGACATTCATTCTTATAACGATAAGTCCTCCTGCACTTATCATCGATTTCTCTTCATCCATAAAACAATATATATATTAGTATTATAGTGTAATTTTACAATACAAGTAAAAGATGTCAATTTAGTGGTAAATTATTGAAAATAATTAAAAATTATTTAACCTTATTCCATGCTCCTTATGCTATAATAAGAATGATAGCATTTCATCTGCTAATATTGATCATACGAGAGGATAAAATTATGAAGCAAAGGCACAGCAGAAAGTTTTTAACGATTGTATTGATATTTATTATCATGATGGTTACGATTGCACTGTTCAACCGCTTCACGCAGGAATCCATATCGAATAGTGCCTCTTTCACCACTGCCGTAATTGGCGTCATTGCGATCTGGTATCAGATGAAAAAAGATGCGGATATCTCCAAAGCTGAATTTATTCTAACTCTGAATACCAACTTTCAGGACAGCGAGAATATTGTCTATATTTACTCCAAGCTAAAAGAGAAGAGAGATGGTAATGATATTACCTTTACCCCTGAAGACGGGAGAAAAATGGGTGAATATGTTATGTTCTTTCAAACAGTTTATTTTATGATCATTGAGGGGGTAATCGATATCAGCTTGATCGACAGATTGTTTTCCAATAAATTTTTCATTTTCATGAATAACCGTGATGTCCAGGAGTATCAGTTGAAGTTTTCCTCTATTAACCAACCTATTCTTGAATTATACTGCTTATGGATTAATTATAGAATAAAATATAACTTACCTATGTTATATCCCGAACATATGCCCCATAAAACAATGGCTCAATATTTTCTGACGAAGAATAAAAAGATAAGGTTGAATGATTCTATGATGGTCAATTATTAAGAGCCGATTATGATCGGGTCGATAAAAGGGTTAAGATGTATTCATAATGGGTTACAGATTATAGCATATTAGGAATGTGGCTTATAAGGAGAAAATATGATATGGATTTTAATCAATATATAAGAAATGTAAAAAAGCCGATAGACTTTCAACCCACCGGCATGAATAAAGAGTTTTACCTGGATATTATTGAGTTAGCGTTAGGTTCATATCCAAAGGAGGAACTGGAGGAAAGGACCAAGCAATATGAAGCAGGCCGTGCTGATGATATACAGGCATTCTCCAGACTGACCAGTGCTATTGCCGTTCTACTATCCCTTGGGCGTAAAATGGATTATATGGAACTGTGGGAAAGAATGATGGGGGTCTGCTGTCGTGACATCAGCCTGATTACGGAAGGAGCTATGCCGGATTTTGCCGTAAAGGAACTCATGCTGGCCTATAAAGCCATGAAAGCTCATATCCCGGAAGAAAAGCGAGCCTTATGGTTAAGCGGCCTGAGGAGCGTGGAGCCGAGCCGAAATTATGCTTGTACCCTTGAGAAAAATGAGCGATTACATAATATTAATATATATAATATGGCAGGTGAATATTTACGGGAGACGGAAGGCCTAACCAGAACGGAGGAGTATTTTAACAGACACTGGCCCATTCAGCTGAATAATTTTGACGAGAACGGGATGTATATCGATCCCGGCGCACCAATCCTGTATGATCTTGCCACAAGAGTACAAATTCAGTATATTCTGGGCGCGGGCTATACAGGAAAATATGCAAAACCGCTGGATGCTATGCTGAAGTCTGCAGGTCTTATGACACTATTTATGCAGTCCTCCGCTTTTGTACTCCCTTATGGAGGAAGATCGAACCAGTTTCAGTTTAACGAGGCTTTCATTGCAGCAAATGCGGAGTATGAAGCAGTCAGATATAAAAAGATGGGCGATTTGGTTACTGCAGGTATGTTTAAACGATGTGCACACCTTGCTGCCTGCTCTGTGAGACGATGGATTGACCAGGTTGACATCCCCAGACATATCAAGAACTTCTTCCCCATTGAAAGTAAGTTCGGCACGGAAGAGTATGCGTACTATGATAAGTATATGATATCGCTTGGCTGCTTTATCTATCCGGCATATCTATATGCCGATGACTCTATCGAAGAATATCCCTGTCCTGCAGAGGTCGGCGGATATGTATTAGAGTCCTCAAAAGATTTTCATAAAATATTCGCTAATTGCGGAGGAAATTCAATAGAAATAGATACAAAGGCTGATTTTCACTACGATTCAACCGGACTTGGACGATATCATAAAAGAGACATCCCAGTGGAACTGGCCCTCTCCCTTCCTTTGGCGAAGGATGCAAATTACTTTCTACCAGAGGGACTGAAGAAGCGAAATCTATCCATATGTCCTGGGTGGGAGACAAAAGAGGGTGCGATACAATTTCTGAGCGAACTAAGTGACGGGCTGGAGCATACTCTTGACGTTCAATGCAGCACCCAGGAGAAAGTAGCTTTTACTGTTACCTATCGGGGTGACAAAATCAATGGATGTAAAGCCATAAAAGAAGCCTATACCATCAGTGCTTCAGAGGTTAGAATTGAAGCGACCCTGGAGGATGCATTGCATGATCGCATCTATTATACAATACCTTTATTTCATACCAATGAAAGGGATTACAGCGAAATCAGCCTGGAAAACGGAGAGGCAGAGGTTGTGTTGGGAAAATCGTCATTCCATGTAAAGACAAGCGGAAGCATTAACTTTGAGGATAGCTCCTTTGGCAATCGCAACGGAATATACAAGTTGTTATGTATCAAGGGAGAAGCGAAGCATCTGTCCATCAGTCTGATATTGGAGAATTATTAAATCGCTTTATTTTTGTAATAAAATACATCTAAAAAACCTCCCTTAATGGCCGTCGATCAGAACTTTCATTTAAGGGAGGAATTTATAGATGCACTCTAATCGTATCAAATATCTTCCAAGCTTTGAAGATGTTATTTAAAAAAGTTGTCCCTCTCGATATCTTACCTGATAGAAATCGCCTTCATTTCTCCATATTTAATTTGCGGTACTCGCTGGGAGTAATTCCATAATGCTTCATGAAAATCCTGATGAAATGCGACGCAGAATAATAGCCGACTTTCGTTGTTATGTCCGATATCTTCATATTAGTTTCTTTTAGCAGTCTTGCTCCTTCCATAAGCCGCCGATGGATCACATATTCCGCATAACCGTTTCCACTTGATTTTTTATACAGCTTACTAAAATAGCTAGGACTCATTCCCATGCGATTTGCCATAGTAATTAAAGACAGGTCTCCTCCCAGATTTTTTTGTACGATACTTTTAACCTGATTAAGAAACATGGAATAGCGTTTCATCTCATCTTCTGTTAGGACCTCCGATATCCATAACACAAGATCTACAAACTGATCCAGCGTATCCTTCCACAGCTCGCCGGTAAGCCTTGGTGCTAACAGAGGAATTCTTGCAAGCTGCTCATCCGATATATCATGTTTGTCTATATAAGAAAAGAAGAGCTTGGATAAACTGCTGTATAGATATAATCTCTCATGAGCCGTAAAGGGAGGTTTCCTCCACAGGTTCTGAATCATCTTAATGACTTCCTCCATCTTACCCTCTTCCAGCAAGTTATTTAAGTGATCCAAAGATAGGTCTACTTCTTCCAAGGGTGGAAATTCATCCGAAAATCTCCGGATGATGACAGCCTCATCATCTCTGATTATCCTGCGCATCAGGGTACGATAACGCACGCTCAACTGCTGCCATGAATAATAGCCATCATCCAGGATGAAGGAGAATACGCCCCCCAGGTGTCTATAGGTTTGTTGAACCATATCCAGAGCCGTGAAAAGATAATCCACGCTTTCATCCTTCCTGATATCTATCGTTTCCTGGGTTTGAAACAACCAAACTCCGTAATTATCCTTGGTCATACAGGAAATATGAACAAGCATATCGTCAGTAAATTTGTGAATCAGCTTTTCCAGTTTAAAATATGCAATTTCCAGGTCATCATCGCTCTCCTCCTGTAAGGAGAACTTTGCAAACAGCACTAATACATCCTTCTCAGGGGAAAGAGCGATGCCTAATTGGGCAAAGCGCTCTTCCATATTCAAATATGATTCCGATTTTCCACAAAGAAGCTTGTAAATATAATTGTTGCGAAGAAGGGGCAGGGCTTCTGAAATCTGATTCTTCATGGCTTCTCTCTCAACAAGCTCCTTTTGCTCTGCCACTGTATTACGAATAGCAGTCCTTACTGCTTCCAATAACATGCTAAGATCATCTGACTTCAGGAGATAATCCACTGCATCCTTTATACGAACAGCATTTTGTACATTGCTGATCCCATCACTTGCTGTGACAAAGATCACCTTTGCCATTGGCCAGCGGGCCAATACACGCTCTGCCAATTCAAAGCCATTCATATCCGGCATCAAGACATCAACAACAAGAACATCGATATGGGTATTTAAATTCCTTAAGGCTTCCCTGGCGCCGTAATAAGTCATGATTTCCCAATCATTGTCGCCTTCTTCTTCAAGATAAATTGACAATCCGTCCGCACTGATTGGTTCATCGTCAACCACTATGATATGATACACGCTTTCATACTCCTTTCTGATCGATCGGTATACGGATATGCACCTCAAATCCTCCATAAGCAGGACGTTTTAAGATCAAACCACAATCTTCTCTCATAAGCTTCAAGCGATGATGAATATTTAACAGGCCCACATGTTCCGAAGGTATACTGTTAGAATTAAGTGTTCCTGTCAATTCCGATAATTTCTCTTCCGTAACAACATCTCCATTATCCCAGATGATAATATTAAACAAGGTTTCTTCTACCTGAAAGGATATCCTAACCTCCCTGATATCTGTTGTCAGGTTAATGGAATGCTGAAACACATTCTCCACCACCGATTGGATAGACAGCTTCGGTATGACAAGTAGTCGGTAATCATCCGGGATCTCTTCCAGCTCCACACTTAGTTTATGTCCGAAGCGAATTTTCTGAATATCCAGATATACCTTTACATACTCCCACTCGTTGTGAAGGATTGCATCTGAGGCCGGACTTTTTGATAGATAGTCAAAGTATTTGCTCAAATGTGCAGTCATTAATTGGGCAGTACTATAGTCACCGTACCTTAAGCATACCTGGGTAATATTAAAGCAATTACGTAAAAAATGTGGATTGATCTGGGCCTGCTGCAGATGGAACTCCGCTTTTTCCAGGGCCATATGCTGCTCCATAGCACTCAGCTGTGTCTCCTGTAAGCGTTTATACATATCCACAAATCGTATATAAACATCCTGTAATTCACCTCGCATTTCAATGTTGTCTGAAGTAACCGGCTCACCTAAGCTGGTCTTATCAAATAACTCCATTAGCTTCACAAATGGCCGGTTGATCAAACGATATAACATAGTACGTGCGATAAAAAGCATCGTTAGGGTGATAATACAGATACCACATATGATAAAGATATAATTATGGATCCCTGTATTCACCTTGCTCTTTAAGACAATATTACAATAAGTAGTACCCCATAGGTCACTGGTGGAATAAAAGCATATGTAATTACCGATTTGGAAATTGCCTTTTTGCTCTCCCAACTGGATAATCTTCTCCCTGACCCGATAGGATAGATCTATCATGGTGTCTTTCTCCTGAAGGCTGGCCTCCTGTAATTCTGACTGCTCCGTGATCCCACCTGCCTCTGTCTGTGTATACCCCCCCATAAAGTAGGTGTCATCCGAATCGCCCATCAAAAGAAAATCAGGAGTAAAAACCATA